>NZ_JBEYTJ010000012.1:0-159462 GCF_040642995.1 Nonomuraea sp. NPDC047529
TCGCCGTTCACGAAGCCGCTGCCGGAGTACCCGGTGTGGTTGGACTCGACGGCCCCTTGTGAGATCGTCGCGTTCTCGGCCTCGTACCGGGTGGGCGCGGCGCCGGCGGGGCCGGCGGGTACGGCCAGCATGCCCGCGACCAGCGCGAGGACGCACAACCGGGACTTCCACAGGTTCATCGGGTGGCTCCTGGGGGGTTAGCGGCTCTTCATCGTGTTCCCACAAGGAGTCACACGCGTCAACAGATAAACGATCTTGGAACGATCCAATTTTAGGAAAGTTTCCTAACTCTCGTGGCGAGGGGCGCCGCGATACATCCGATGTGCAAACGGATGTGGACAGATATTTGCCGGAGATGTATGGGTGAAGCAGGCATGAGATCGGACCTGTGCCCGCCGCCGTTCGACAGGAGGACAAGATCATGCCGCTCAGAAACCGACATCGTGCGGTCGCTCTCGTCGCGACAGGATTACTGCTCATCCCGCCCGTCCCCGCGGCCGTGGCCCTCACCGCCACCCTGTACGAGGCGGAGGACGCGACGATCTCACAAGGGACGGTCGACTCCGACCATGCCGGGTACACCGGGACCGGGTTCGTCAACTACGACAACGCCGTGGGCTCGTCCGTGGAGTTCCAGGTCAATGCCGTGGAGAGTGGGGCGCATGCCCTGGTCTTCCGCTTCGCCAACGGCACGACCACCGACCGGTCGATGACCATCACGGTCAACGGCGTCGCCGTGTCCCAGTCGTTTCCCGGCACCGGCGCCTGGACGACTTGGCGGACCGTGACCGTCCGGGCCTCGCTCGACGCCGGCACGAACACTGTACGGGCCGCCGCCGCCACCGCAGCGGGCGGGCCGAACCTCGACTCGCTGACAGTGGACGACGACGCCCCGACCATTGACTGGTCCCGCGCCGTGGTCGACTCGACCATGGCCAGGTACACGCCGGGCACGCTGGGCGGCTGGAGCTACACCCGCGGCCTGTACCTTTGGGCCCAATACCTGGTGTGGCGGCGCACCGGCGAACCTCGCTACCTGAGCTACATCAAGGACTGGGCCGACCGGTTCGTGGACGCCTCCGGCGGCATCTCCCAGAGCTTCAACAATCTGGACAGCATGCAGGCGGGCAACGTCCTGCTGGCCCTGTACCGGGAGACCGGCCAGGCCCGTTACCGGACCGCCGCCGCCAAGATCAGAACCAGGTTGAACACCTACCCGCGCACCTCCGACGGCGGCTGGTGGCACTCGACCTCCGACTCACGTCAGGGACAGCTCTGGGGCGACGGCGTGTACATGGTCGACCCGTTCCTGGCCAGATACGGATCCTGGGTCGAGGCCGACTCCTTCACCGGCGCGGAACCGGCCAGGCAGCTCGAGGTGTACTGGAGTCACCTGCGTCGAACGGACGGGACGGCGGCCGGACTGCTGTACCACGCCTACGACGAGCCCGGCGGCCTGACCGCGCCGTGGGTCAAACCGTCGATCGGCAACACGAACGGCGTCTCCTGGTGCCGGGCGATGGGCTGGTTCGGCATGGCCGTCGTCGACGTGCTGGACCTCGTCCCGGCCACCCATCCGCGCCGGGCGGCGCTCGTCGGCATCCTGCGCGACCTGGTCCCCGCCTACGCTCGCTGGCAGGATCCGGCGACCGGCCGCTGGTGGCAGGTGGTCACCGAGCCGTCGAACGCCGCCAACTGGACCGAGACGTCCTGCTCGGCGATGTACACGTACACGATCTCCAAGTCGGTCGAACGCGGGTACGTGGACGCCTCCTACCAGGTCAACGCCGACCGCGGATACCAGGGTGTGCTGGCCACGCTGTCGGTGGGCGGCGACGGCCGGACCAACATCGCGGACATCAGCGAGGGGACCAACGCGAGCGACTCCCTGAGCTATTACTTCGGCCGGGCCAGGCCGGTCAACGACTTCCACGGGCTGGGCGCGTTCCTCATCATGAACGAACAGGTGCGCCGCTGAGGACGCGTCGATCCGCAACGGATCGGCTCTGAGTAGCTTTCGAGCGCCTGTGCGGTGCCAAAACGCCGATGCTGTTGCTGAGCTGGGCATCTGCAAGGCGGTCAGGCTGCTCTGTGGTACTCGCTGATCAGTCCGGTGACAGTCCTTCGATGGTGGATTCGGGCGGTCATGTCGATCACTCGGCGAACGCGTTCGCCCGTGGCGAGCGCGGCGGAATCTTCAGGACGCGCACGTCCGCGCCGATGAGCACCTCGTCGAATGCTCTGCCGGACTTGCCGTCCCTGTCCCGGATCGGGAACCGGAACCTGTCGGCTCGCTCGCCCAGTCCCATCAGCAGATTGCGTGCCTGCTGCGCCGTCCAGGCGCCGGTTGGATTTGCCGTGGCACCGAGGATGTGCACGCGCCGTGTTTCGATCTCCATGACGAACAACACGTGCAGGCTCTCCCGAGCCAATCGGACGATCAGATCGCGGATCTCTTCAGTGATCGGGGGCCGGCCCTGTTTGGCGGGGTAGGTCCACTTCTTCTTGACCAGCCTGCGATGCCAGGCCAGCAACGTGCCGGGCGTTACGCTGCGATGCGGTCGAAGACGAGCGGGTAACAGTCTTGCCGGCGCGGCCAGCAGCGCCCGATCGGCCCAGTCCGGCCTGGGCTGGGGGACCTGGCGACGCAGCACCGCGATCTCATGCCACAACACCAAGATCTCCACCTCTTTGGAGGCGCTGCCCCGTGCGAGCGGCACCAGCCAGCCGAACACCCTGACCGCCAGCAGATACAGAAGGCGAAACAGCACGAGAGGCAAGCCTAGAAGACCAGGTCAGACCCGCTGCAATCAGTTCTGGCACCGGACAGGGGTGACCGCGCATCCGACTGGGGCGTGGACGGTGCAGCAGGCCCGCAACTTGGTCATGGATCTGGGGAGCGCATCGCCAGGCTACGATTCTTGATCCACGATCGGGCCCCGCTCTTCACCGTCGCCCTTCGGGACGTTTTCACAGCCAATGGCCTGCGATCCATCCGCCGAAGGCTCGTCGTCGCAGGCGTGATGAGCGAATACCACCACGCCGCTTAATCACAGCTCAGCCCACGAAAAATGCAGCAAAACTCCAGCTCACAGTACGAAACCGTATTTCCGAGCGGATGCCGTGCTGATGGTGCGGGTTCTTCCCGGACGAAAGCGTGCCGTCGGGTGCCTTGAGTTCCAAGGCACCAGCGCGCACAAAGTCACATACGGGACAGCGGTTCAGCCTTCCGCCGCGACCTGTTCGATCATGGGAGCTTGTACGGCGGCCAGCACGGCGGCGGCGAAGGGCAGGGAGTGATGCGTGGCTCCCCAGCCAATGCCGAACACCACGGAGGCGGGATCGTTGTTGGGATTGGAGAGGGCCTGGTGCCCACGGATGCGCAGCCGCAATGACCCGCGAGCGTCCTCCAGTGCATTCCACTCGACGCCCTCGATCTCGGTGATCGGGTAACGCCGGTCACCTGCCGTGTACTTGGCCGGGGAAGCTCCGGACGCGAACCAGGTGAAGGTGACAGCCTGCCCGTCGAAGGCGGCCTCACCGTCCCATGCCTTGAAACGACGCGGCACCGAAGGACCGGCGATCAGGAACCGCTCAGCCGGACCGCGCTGGGACAGGGCCGCGCGCACCTCGTTGGCATACTGGTCGGCCAGTGTCTTCGTGGCGGCGGGCAGCACCAGCCGGTACGGATCGAGCGACTCCTGGAGCTGCCCCGTTGCCGCGGACATGACCGGATCGGCTCCCTCCCGGGGAACCACCCGCAACACCACCCTGCCGCGTGCACCAGGCTCCAGCATGACATCGGCCAGCGCGTCGTACGGCACGAACCGCTCTCCGAGCTCCATGCTCAGTTTCGACGCCTTACCCGGCTCAGGCGTAATGCGCAGCCCACCGTCCTCGAACTCCCACGCGCAACCTCGCCCCTTCAGTACGTCACCCATGCAAGCAAGGATAGGTGCCCGAACACTGGCGGCTACGCAGACGGGCGACCACCGCGACGAGTCGGCCGGGTCTGCGCACGTCGCCGGCCGCCACGTTCGGCGACGACGACTACGGCGACTTCTGCCGGCGCACTCTGGAGGAGCAGGAAGCGGTCGACCTGTCCCGGTCGCGGCGCTTCGGGCAACGGCATTCGCCGGTGAGGGTCTCCATGGCGGTCGACCGTGACCGCAGCATGATGACGCACGGCCCCCCCTCCCATGTCGGCCGCCGAGATGATCGGTTCTGCGGCTGCCGAAAAACTCCATCCATGCAGTTCAAGCCGCATATGAGTGGTCTGTGAAGGCTGCAGCCGAGGCTGTCTGCCAAATTTTCGACCTGATGTGAGAGACGATGGCCTGTCGTGGTCGGCAGGATGGTCGCGGGCGTGCTCGGTGCGTGCTCGTGCGCCCCGTAACGTGCCGTCAGAACCCGGCATTGCCCGACATGCAAAGCGCGCTGAGGCGGCATGAACTGCCATCAAGCGGCACCGCGCGGCTTCTAATCCGACGGTCGCAGGTTCGAATCCTGCAGGGCGCGCAATGTGATGTCTCGGGACATCGGAAACCCTCGAACCTGCGGGTTCGGGGGTTTCGTCTTGTTCGGGTTTGCCTGGGGCTGGTAGTCGCGGGCGGGGTCGAGGATCAGCTCGCGTAGGAGTTCTCCGGTGACGGCGTTGGCGACGCGGATGTGCAGGTCGTCGATCAGGAGGATGACGTGGGTTCGGGCGTGGGTTCGTCCGATGCCGATGTGGTGCAGTCGGCCGTTGACGCGCAGGGTGACCACGCCGGAGGGGGCGATGCGGTCGTGGCGTACGCGTGCGTGGGTGTCGGCGTCGCGGCTGCCGTCGGGCAGGGCCTTGGGCGAGGCGGCGTAGGTCGCGGCCGGGGTGGCGCGGTGTGGCAGGGACCGGTGCGGGCGGTGGTGGTTGTAGGCGTGGGTGAAGCGGTCGAGTAGCGTTCGCAGGTCGGCGAGGGTGGCTGGTTGGCAGGGCTGGGCGTGTAGCCAGTTCTTCATGGTTTGCTGGAAGCGTTCGACCTTGCCGCAGGTGGTGGGGTGGTTGGGGGCGCTGTTTTTCTGGCGGACGTGCAGGCGGCGCAGGTCGTGTTCGAAGGCGTTGCGGCCGCCGCGTCCGCCGGCCAGCCGGGTGGTGAAGACCATGCCGTTCCGAATCGGGTGCCGACCTCCACCACGAAGAAGACGTACAACCGGCGCGGCGTGACGGTGTCCACCGTGAAGAAGTCATTGGCGGCGTGGGTGCGGAGGAAGTCACGCCGGCGGTCATCGGCACGTCGCGGCGCCGGACCCGGGCGCGCCGTTTCAGTACCCGGCGGATCGTCGTACTGCTCAGCTGATGGCCCGGATGCCGCAGTTCGCCTCGGATGCGCTCGTAAGCCCAGCGAGGATTCTCCCGCGCCGACTGCTGGATCAACGCCACGACCGCCGGATCGGTCGCTGGCCGTCCTGTTTTCCGGTGCGGGTAGGTCCAGTGACGTTCGATCAGGTGCTGGTGCCGGCGCAGCAGCGTCCCTGGTGTGACCAACCGGTGGGCACGCAGGACCGCCGGCAGTCGTCGGGCCAGCGCGGACAGCACTGCTCGGTCCGCCCATGACGGCCTTGGACGGTGGACCTGGCGGCGCAGCACGGTGACTTCGTGCCGCAGGACGAGGATCTCCATGTTCTTGGACGCGTCGCTACGGGCCAGCAGCGTCAGCCAACCCATTCTGCGGCAGAAGATCATGGAGAAGAGACGGGGCGTCACGAGCCTGGAGCATGCCTGACCCAGGCCACTGCTCCGACCAGGAAGCCGAGACAAACCCGCAGCTCACGACCGTGAATGGAGTACTGACACCCAGCGGCGAGGACGGCCCGTCCACCGCCTCCGGCAGGCAGGGACGGGCCGTTCCCTTCAGCGGGGGGACGACGGTCCGAACGGCCGGTCGCCACGCAGCGTGATGCGGTGCATGACCCGGCGGGCGGTGCCGTAGTCGCGGTTGGCGTAGTGGGCGGTGCTGCGGTTGTCCCACATGGCCACGTCGCCGAGGCGCCAGCGGTGGCGGATGATGTGCTCCGGCTTCGTCAGGTGGGTGTAGAGCAGGTCGAGGATGTGACGGCTCTCAGCCTCGGAGACGCCGACGACGTGCGAGGTGAAGCCGGGGTTGACGAAGAGGCCCTTGCGCCCGGTCTCGGGGTGGACGCGGACGACGGGGTGCTCCACCGGGTCCAGCCGGGTGACGACCTCGCCCTCCCAGACGCTGCCCTTGCCGCCGCGCCGCTGGGCCAGGTAGTAGCCGAACTCGCGGTTGCCGTCGTGCACCGCGGTGAGCTGGTCGGCCAGTTCCCGTACGGGTGCGGCCAGTGAGTCGTAGGCGAGCTGGCTGTCGGCCCAGCTCGTGTCCCCGCCGGTGGGCGGCAGCACCACGGCGCGCAGGATCGAGCCGAGCGGCGGGCGCGGCATGAAGGTGACGTCGGTGTGCCAGACGTCGGCGAAGCCGTTGTCGGTGCTGTCGAGCTCGTAGATCTCCGGGTGCGTCTCGTCCACGCCGCCGACGACGGGGTGGGAGGCGGTCAACTCGCCGAGGCGGCGGCCCAGGGCGACCTGGCCGTCCTCGTCGAGGCTCTGGCCGGAGAAGAACAGTGCCTTCCACTCGACGAGGGCGGCTCGTACCGCGGCCAGCTCCTCGTCGTCGGCGGTCGCCAGGTCGAGCCCTTCTATCCGGGCGCCGAAGTGCGGTCCGAGCGGGCGCAGGGTGAGCGTGGCGGCCAGGGGTGTGGACATGTGCGCTCCTGTTCTGTGGTGGTCATCCGGCGGCCTCGCGGACGGCGTGGCTGACGGTGGCACGCAGGGCCGTGTACTCGGGGAGGGCGCGGAGTTCGTCGGGCTCCAGGCCGGTGCGGGGCAGGGGGATGTCGAGGTCGAGGGCGATCTGGCCGGGCCTGCTGGTCAGCACGACGACGCGGCTGCCGAGGAAGACGGCCTCTTCGACGCTGTGGGTGACGAACACGGAGGTGCGGCCCGTCTGCTCGCTGACCCGGCGCAGGTCCTCCTGCAGCCGCTCGCGGGTGAGCGCGTCCAGGGCCGCGAACGGCTCGTCGAGCAGCAGCAGCGGATCGTCGCCCGCCAGCGCCCTGGCGATGGCCACGCGCTGCTGCTGACCGCCGGACAGCTGCCAGGTCCGGCGGCGGGCCACGTCGTGCAGGCCGACCCGTTCCAGGAGCTCTGGCACCCGGCGGGCGCGCTCCTCGCGGGGGACGCCCGCGTAGCGCAGGGCCAGCTCCACGTTGCCGCCCACGCTCTTCCAGGGGAACAGCCGGGGCTGCTGGAACACGATCCCGGCGCCGGTGCCGGGCACCGGCGCGGCTCCGGCGGTACGGACGACGCCGCCGCTGGGCCGCTCGAAGCCGGCGATCAGGCGCAGCAGCGTGCTTTTGCCGCAGCCGGACGCTCCGACGATCACGAGGAACGAGCCGCGGGGGACGTCGAGCGAGATCGGGCCGAGCGCGGTCACGATGTCCGTGCCCGTCCCGTACACGTGCACGACATCCTTCACGTGGACGGCGGTCTGCGTGCCGGCCTCAAGGGGTGAGGACATCGGGCAGCCCCTTGTTGTAGACGGCGTTCCGCACGGTCGCCAGGTCGGGTACGGCTTCGATCTTCTGCTGGTCCTTGAGGAACTGCGCGGCGCTGACGAGGTTCTCGGCCAGGGCGCCGGGCCGCTCGGGGGTACCGAGCCACTCGGGGGAGGCCAGGTCGGCGGGCTTGAGGAAGACGCCCTGGGTGAGCTGGTCCTCGGCGTCCTCCTTGGTGAGATTGAGCTCGGCGGCGACGGCGGCGGCGGCCTCGGCGCGGTTGTCGGCGATGAGCTGCAGGGCCCTCGCCTCGGCCTTGCGCCAGGCGTCCACCGCGTCTGGATGCGCCTTGAGGAACGCGGTGGACACCACCCCGAGGTCAAGCGTGGGCTTGCCGGCCGTGGCCAGTTCCCGGCTGGCGATCAGGACCTTGCCGTTCTTCTTCAGCTCCTTCAGGGTGGGCAGCCAGGTGTAGGCGGCGTCGATGTCGCCGCGCGTCCAGGAGGCAAGGATGTCCTGCGGTTCGAGGTCGACGATGGTCAGCTCCGACTCGCGCACGCCCGCCTGGCCGAGCGCGGCCAGCAGGCTGTAATGGGAGGTCGAGGCGAACGACGTGGCGACCTTCTTGCCGCGCAGGCCCTCGATCGCCGACACGCCGCTGTCGTTCCTGACGACCAGGGCCTCGTTGTCACCTGCCACGTCGAGCACGAACGCCACCTGGTACGGGATGTTCAGCGGGGCCGACAGCCCGCGGGCCACCGGGCTGGAGCCGATGGCGGCGATGTCCACGCTGCCGGCCACGAAGGCGGTGTTGATGCTGGCGCCCGAGTCGAACTTCGTCCACTGGATCTGGTAACCGGGCAGCGCCTCCTCCAGCCACCTCTTGTTCTTGACGATGAGGTCGCCGCTGGGGAAGGCCTGGTAGGCGAGGCGGATGCGGTTGGCCGCCGCGCCGCCACCGCCTCCCCGGGACGCGGTGCCATCACCGCAGGCGGCCAGGACCGCGATCAACACGAAAGACAGCAGGAATCTCAGACGCATGGCGGCTTCCTCACGAGGGACGTGCGGCGGGTCACGAGCGGCCCCGCCAGGGGATGAGCCGTTTCTCCGCGACCCGCAGCAGACCGTCGATGAGCAGGCCTGACAGTCCGATGGCCAGCAGCCCCAGCACCACGACGTCGGTCTGCAGGTAACGCTGGGCGTCCCGGACCATGCCGCCGATGCCGGGCACGCCGTTGACCGTCTCAGCGGCGACCACGGACGAGTACGCGATGCCGACGGCCAGGCGGACGCCGGTGAAGATCTCCGGCAGCGCGTTGGGCAGCACCACGTCCCGGATGACGTCCCGCCGCGAGGCGCCCAGTGCCCTGGCCGCCTCGACCAGGTGGGACGGCGCGCCGTGCACGGCGGTGGCGGTGGCCACCGCGACCGGTGGCAGCGCCGCGATCGCCAGCAGCCACAGCTTGGGCGTCTCGTCGATGCCGAACCAGATGATGAGCAGGCTGAAGTACGCCAGCGGCGGCAGCGCCCGCACGAAGGTGACCACCGGCTCGGCCACGACGCGGATCCACGGCACGGTGCCGAGCACGACGCCCACGACGAGCCCGCCGGCTACACCGATCGCGGATCCGATGAGGATGCGCCGCAGGCTGATGCCCAAGTGCTCGACGAGCAGGCTGCCGCTGTAACCGCGAATGCCGTCGTGCGTCGTGGACAACCGCAGGAACTGCTCCCACACGGCACCGGGAGAGGGGATGAAGGAGGGATTGGCCGCCGCGGCCGCGGCGAGCTGCCACAGGCCGAGGAGCGCGGCCCCGGCGAGCACGCGCACCATGGTCCTGCGGGTCGCCGGCCGCCATCGCCGGGTGACGGACGCCGGTCCGCCGTCGGGAACGGCGGTCGAGGGGGCGGCCGTCGAGGTGGGCGAGGTCACCGCCTCGGACGCCTGGTCGGGGGGCTCATGACCACGAAACTACGGCGACGCTCACCTAAAGTCAACATTTCCTACTAGCTATATCGGATATATGTAGCCGGGCGTCGGGGACATCCGGGTGCACCCGGACGGCTTGCGCGCTCAGAACCCGATCGGCTCACGCACGAGCACGACCGTGGCCCGCTCCGGCAGGGCCTCGCGCTTCACGATGAGGATCTGGCCGATGAACGATGACTGCCCGAACTCCCGGAGACGCCGGTGCTCGCGCGGCAGGCTGTAGGAGCGGACCCGCCGCAGCGCCCCGGCGAAATCACCAGCCGCGGGTTCCCCGCCGCTCCGGGTTCTGCTCGGCCTCACCGGCCCCGACACGAAAGGTCGAACCTGCGCAGGAACGCCTGCCAGAGGTTGTCCCCATGAGACGGACAGACGCCGGTGCGGGACGACCGCAGCCACAACGGTTTCGGGTCACGGTCGCCGGGGCAGGTGCCGCACCGTGAGCCGGATCAGCGTGCCTTCCAGCACGGGCGGGTCGCCGTGGTCCAGCCAGGCGGCCCGGCGGGTCAGGCGGCGATGCAACCGGTCCCACGGCAGGGCGTTCGCGGCGCCGTAGCGGGTCATACCGTGCGCAGGAAGTCGTCCAGCACGTCGAGGCCGCTGCGCAGGGACGCGATCGGCACGCGTTCGTCGACGCCGTGCATGCCGGCTGGTGTGCGGCCGTCGGGGTCCTCACCGAGCGGGGCGAAGCCGAAGCCCGCCAGCCCCAGTTCGGCGAACGGCTTGGCATCGGTGCCACCGCCCATGCAGAACGGGACGATCACGCCGTCCGGGTCGTGGCGCAGGACCGACGCGGCCATCGCGTCGTACCAGGCGTTGTCCCAGCCGGCCCCGATCGCGGGGCGGTAGGACAGGAATGACCGGGTGATGGACGGTCCCAGCAACTCGTCGATGATGGCGAGCTGTTCGTCCTCGGTGCCGGGCAGCGAGCGTACGTCGATCTCGGCGTGCGCCTCGCCTGGTACCACGTTGAACTTGTAGCCCGCGTCGAGCACGGTGACGTTCGTCGAGCAGCGCAGCGACGGCTCGACGTACTCGCGCAGCGGCCCGATCCGGTCGAGGACGGCCTCGACGCCCTCGTCGGAGGAGAGGTCGGCGTCGAGGCCGAGGGTCCGCACGGCGGTGTCGAGCAGCCGGCGCACCGGTGGCGTCAGCACCAGCGGCCACCGGTGCGCCGAGATCCGGGCCAGGCCGGTCACCAGGCGGGCGACGGGGTTGTCCGGGTTCGGGCGTGACCCGTGGCCCTCCGTACCGGTCGCGCGGACGCGCATGTGGAGGGAGCCGCGCTCGGCGACAGCGATCGGGTAGAACCGCCGTACCGTCCCGTCGGGCGCCCGTACCGGCACGGGCCGCCCACCCGACTCGCCGACGGCGGTGGTGACCCCGGCGAAGAGCTCGGGTCGGTTGCGTACCAGCCACTCGGCGCCGAGGGCGCCGTCCTCCTCCTCGTCCGCGACGAAGGCGAAGACCACGTCGCGTCGTGGTCCGGTCGCGTCGGCCGCCCACCGCAGCAGGGTGGCGAGCATCATCGCGACCGTATCCTTCATGTCGGTGGCGCCGCGGCCCCACACGTACCCGTCCGCCACCCGGCCCTCGAACGGCGCCACCGTCCACCGCTCCGGCTCGGCGGGGACGACGTCGAGATGCCCGTGGACGAGCAGGCCGGGCAGCAACCGGTCGGCGCCGGGGACCCGGAGAACGACGTTGGCCCGGGTCGGCGCGGACTCGATGATTTCGGGGTCGTATCCCGCCCCGCGCAGGAGACTGGCGACGTACTCGGCCGCGGCCAGTTCGCCCTTGCTGCCCGCCTTGCCGTAGTTGCTGGTGTCGATCGCGATGAGGTCGGAGCAGATCGTCACGACGTCCGGGTGGTCTTTCATCGTTCTCCTGTCTTGGCTGGGTAGGTGATCAGGTAGCCGTGCCGCCGGTCGAAGGCGGCGATCTCGGCGCCGTCGGCCAGGGCCCCGGCCAGCACGTCCCGTACGTGGGCACGCCAGGCCCGCGCGAGGAGGGGGTTCTCGACCCGGACCCGTTCGATGTCCTCGGGGACCGGGACGAAGGCGGGCCCGCCGGTCCACGGCACCACCCGCAGCGCGTCGTCGCGGACCATGATCAGCGGCCGATGGTCGCCCTCGGGCGGCCCGACGGCGGCGGGGGAGAGCAGGTCCCACTCGACGAACAGCCGGTCGCTGGCCTCGCCGCGGTTGAGCCCGTCGTGCATCGGGCCGTAGCAGTCGGGCAGGTAGTCCGTCGCCCGGGCGCCGAGCTTGACCAGGTTGAAGTACGCGTTGCGACGGACCAGGGGGTCGAACGTCCAGGTGATCGAGCCGATGCCGCGGCCCAGCGCCCAGTCGCGCTGGTGGCACTTGAGCAGGTAGCCGATCTGCTGGGCGCGGTACTTCGCCTCGACCCCGGTGATGTGGCTGTGCAGGGATCCGTTGTGCGGCGCGAGGAACCCGACCGCGGCGCCGGCCAGATGCTCCCCGACGAATGCGACGGCGACGTAGTTGCCGGTCATGCTGAAGGCGCGCAGCAACGCGACGGTGATCTGGCTGGAGTCGGGCGCGCCGTCCCAGACCCGGTTGAAGAGGGCGGCGATCGCCTCGAGGTCGGCGAGCCCGGCCGCCTCGCGGACTGACACTCCGTGCTCCGGCGTCATCGCCCGGCCTCGCCGAGAAGGTCGGCGAGCAGCCCGGTCAGCAGGGCGAGACGGTCGCCGAGCCGAGCCACGTCGACCCACTCGTGGCGGGCGTGCGCCCCGCCGCCCACCGCGCCCAGGCCGTCCAGGGTCGGCACCCCGGCAGCGGCCGTGAGGTTGCCGTCCGATCCGCCGCCGACCGCGACGCCGGCGAGCGGGCCGATGCCCAGCCGATCCGCCACGGCGCGGGCCCGCTCGAACAGCCCGGCCGTCATCGTGGCATCGAGCGGCGGACGGTCGATGCCACCCTCCATCTCGATGGTGACGTCACCGTTCGCCGGCGCCAGGCCGCGGATCGCGGTGTCGACCCGCCGCAGCTCCTCGGCGGTCCGGGCGCGAACGTCGATCGTCAGCGTGGCCCGGTCCGGCACCGTGTTGACGGCCGTACCGGCGGAAGCCATCGTCGGCGTCACGCTGGTCCCCGCCGCGTCGTCGGCCAGCGCGGCGACGGCGCCGACGGCGGCGCCCAGTGTGATCAGCGCGTTCGCGCCCAGGTGCGGTTCCAGGCCGGCGTGGGCCGCGCGTCCGGCGAAGGTCAGCTCGTAGTGGGCACGGCCCTTGCGCTCGGTCTTCAGGGCGCCGGAGTCGTCGCCGGCCTCCAGTACCAGGGCCGCAGCGCAGCCCCTGGCCTCATCCTCGATCAGCTCGCGGGAGGTCGGAGAGCCGAGCTCCTCGTCGCCGGTGACCAGCAGGGTGACCCCGGATGGGTCGTCGAGCGCGGCGATGGCGTGGAAGGCGAGGGCGAGGCCCACCTTCATGTCCAGGCACCCGGGCCCGCGGATCCGGTCGCCGGCCGTGCAGGGGATCGTGTCGATCGTGCCCAGCGGCCAGACGGTGTCGTGGTGGCCCAGCACGAGCACGCGAGGTGGTTCCTTTCCCCACCGCCAGCGCAGGTGGGTGCGGCCGGCGGTGACGATCGGCTCGGCGGGGCGGCCCAGGATCTCTTCGCCGACCCGCGCGACGCAGTCGGCGCTGCGGGCGACCGCGGCGAGGTCGGTGGAGGGTGACTCGCAGCGGATCATCCGGACCGACGCCGCGACGACGCCGGCGACCCGGGAGCGGGAGCTGACGGACGGTGCGTTCATGGGTTTTCCTCCGGCGCTTTGGACGGCGCCGTCAACGTTTCATCGGGTGCGGTGGCGACTCTTGTGGCCCGACATGAAAGGCGGTCCCGAGGTTGGGTGTTCGACACCGACGGCGGCCGGCGCCGCCGGTTAGCTTGCTCGAACGAGACGGGGCGCAGCGGGTGGCCCGCGTGTTCAGGAGGACCAGGTGACGGAACGGGTGGCGGACGTGGTCGTCGTGCCGGTCGGGACCGATGGGGCGGTGCCGGCCCCGGTGGCCGGCTTCCTCGCGGAGGCCGGCGTTGATGTTGACGTGCACGCGATCGGGGCTCGCCTCGGCCCGGCCGAGCCCGGCGACGTGGCCCGGGTCCCCATACTCGACGGCCCCGACCTCGTCTACGTGACCGTCGGTGATCCCCGGCCGGGTCTGGCGTTCGACCACGTGCGGGCGGCCGCGATGGCGGCGGCCCGGCACTGCGGATCCGCGCCGGCGGTGCTCGACGCGATCGGGTGCTGGGCGGCCGACCCGGATTGCGCGGTCGCCGCGGCGGAGGGCTGGACCCTCGGCACGTACCGATACCGCCCCGACTGGACCGTCGCCGACCTGCTCGCCCGGCTCGACCCCGGTCCGCGTCGGCACGGGGGACCGGAGCATGCCGTACGGGAAGGGGTCGCGCTCGGCGCGGCCGCCAACCTCGCTCGGGATCTGATCAACACGCCGCCCGGCCAACTCGTCCCGGCGCGGCTGGCGACCGTGTGCCAGGAACTCGGCGAGGCGCTCGGGTTCGAGGTACGCGTACACGACGCCGCGACGCTGGAGCGCGAGCAATTCGGCGGCATCGCCGGCGTGGGCCGGGGAAGTGTGCATCCGCCGTGCCTGATCGAGCTGCGACGCGGAGGCGACGGCCCGCACACGGCGCTCGTCGGCAAGGGCATCACCTTCGACGCGGGCGGCCTGTCGCTCAAGCCCACCCGGGGCATGCTCACCATGAAGGCGGACATGGCCGGCGCCGCCGCCGTTCTCGGCGCCTTCGTCGCGCTGGCCCGCCTGGGCTCCGACGCGCCGGTACGGGCCTATCTGCCGTGTGCCGAGAACATGCCGGGCCCGTACGCGGTCCGGATCGGGGACGTCCTGCGCCATCGCGGTGGCCGGACCGTCGAGGTGACCAACGCCGACTGCGAGGGACGGCTCGTGGTCGCGGACGCCATGGCGTACGCCGTGGAGGCCGGCCCTGCCGCGATCGTCGACCTGGCGACGCTGACCTCGGTCACCGGCCTCGGCCCCGACATGTGGGCCGGTTTCGGCACCGACGACGCCCTGCTGGCGCGGGTGCTGGCCGCCGGCGGCGCGGCCGGTGAGCCCGGGTGGGCGATGCCGATGTGGGAGCCCTACCGGGCCACCCTCGCCTCCGACGTGGCGGACACCCGGAACTTCGACCCGGACGCGCCCCAGCCGTACGGCGCCATCACCGCGGCGCTGTACCTGGAGCCGTTCGCGTCCGGCGTGCCGTGGGCGCACCTCGACCTCGGGCTCACGGTGATGCGCCCGGCCGCCGACGCCCGGTGGGCCGCAGGCGCCAACGGCCGCGGGGTGCGTCTGCTCACCCGCTACCTGACCGCCGGCGTGCCGGCACTGGAGGAGGACGCATGAGCGTCGTGGACGGTCCCTGGTTCGACGATCTCGCCGTCGGCGACACCTTCACCGCGCCGGCCGTCACGCTGGATGCCGGGCTCCATGCCCAGCACCGGGCGATCCTCGGCGACCGGCTCCGGCTCTGCCTCGACGAGACGCTCGCCGAGCGGGTCACCGGACGTCCCGGCCTCGCGTATCCCGGCGTGGTCTGGGACGTGGCCGTCGGCCAGTCGAGCGTCGTGACCCGCCAGGTGGTGGCGAATCTCTTCTACCGGGGACTGCGGCCGCGGGCGACGCCGTACCTCGGCGACACCCTCGTCACCTCGACCGAGGTCGTCGCTCTCCGCCGGGTCCGGTCCCGGCCCGACCGGCCCGAGCGCGGCAAGGCGGTGCTGAGCATCGTGACCCGGGACCAGACCGGACGTGTCATCCTCGCTTTCGACCGGTGCGCGCTGCTGCCCTGCCGCGACGGGTCCGGACCGGCCCCGGAGGCGGGCCCCCACGTCGACGGCCTTTTCACCGCACCGTCCGTGCCGGACGTGGCGACGGCCCCCGACTGGCTCGCGCAGTGGTCGCTCAAGCCGCTGGCGCCCTCGCCCGGCGGTCCGCCTGCGGCTGGCGACACCTTCGACTTGGCGGCCGGCGACGTCGTCTCGAGCGCGCCGGAACTGGCGCGGCTCACCGTCAACATCGCGGCGGTGCACCACGACGCGGAGGCCGCCGGCGGCCGTCGGCTCGTCTACGGCGGGCACACGATCGGGCTCGCGCTCAGCCAGACCTGCCGGATGGTCCCGGGGCTGGTGATCGTGACCGAGTGGTTCGCATGCGATCACGTCGCGCCCGTCTTCGAAGGCGACACGGTGCGCAGCCGCGTCACGGTGCGGGGCGTCACGCCCTACCGGGACGGCACCGCGATCGCCGTGCTCAACACCCAGACGTCGGTGGCCGGTCGCGGAGCCGTCCTCGACTGGACCTTCGCGGCGCTGGTCGCATGAGCACCGTACGAGGCCCGGCCTGGCTCTTCGTCCCGGGCGACCGCCCTGAGCGCTTCGCGAAGGCCGCGAGCGCCGCCGACCAGATCATCTGCGATCTGGAGGACGCCGTGGCGCTGACTGCCAAGCCGGCGGCCCGGGACCACGTCGCGGGCTGGCTCGCCGCCGGCGGATCCGCCTGGGTACGGGTGAACCCGGCAGGATCACCGTGGCACGCGGACGATCTGCGCGCGCTGGTCGGCTGTGCGGGCCTGCGGGGCGTGGTCGTGCCCAAGGCCGAGTCGGCGGCGGACCTGCAACGCGTGTGCGACCTGCTCCCGGTGCCGTCGGCGGCCCTCGTCGAGTCCGCCGTCGGCGTCGGGCGAGTCGCCGAGATGCTCGCCGTCGAGCGGGTGGAGCGGCTCATGCTGGGCACTGTCGACCTCGCCCTCGATCTCGGCTGCGAGCAGGAGTCCGACGTCGTCAGGCAGGTCCGGAGCCGGCTGGCTCTGGAGTCCCGCGCGGCTGGGAAGCCCGCGCCGGTGGACGGGGTGACCATGGCGCTGCGGGACTACGACGCCACGTTCGCCGACGCCGGGCGAGCGCGCCGCGAGGGCTACGCGGGCAAGCTCGCAGTCCATCCGGTCCAGGCCGGCGCGATCCGGGCCGCCTTCGCGCCATCGCCGGAGGAGGTGTCCTGGGCGCGCGAGGTGATCGCGGCGGCCGGGCAGGGTGCGGTCGCCGTCGGGGGCGTCATGGTCGACGCCCCGGTCGTCGAGCGCGCGCGCCGGATTGTGGCTGGCTCGGCCATCGATGAGAAAAGGGGAACTGGGGACTGAGATGGCGCACTTCGAGAGTAACGTCCTGTGGAATCCGGCGTGGTCGGCCCTCGACGGCTGGGCGGAACGCCCTCCGGACGCGATCGAGCACTTTCACCGATCGATCCCGGGATTCGCCGAGTCCGCGCTGGTGCCGGCGCCGGCGATCGCCGACCAGGTCGGCGTCGCGCACGTGCTCGTCAAGCACGAGGTCGAGCGCCTCGGCCTGCCGTCGTTCAAGGTCGTCGGTGCGAGCTGGGCCGTCAGCGTGGCGATCGCCGGTCACATCGGCCGCGTGCCCTTCCCGACGTTCGACGCGCTCGCCGAGGCGGCCGGCGCCCTGCGCGCCTCGATCGTCCTGTCGACCGCCACGGACGGCAACCACGGCCGCGCCGTCGCGTACCTGGCGCGCCGGCTGGGCCTGAACAGCCGGATCTTCGTGCCCGCGGACATGGCCGAGGCACGCGTCGATGCGATCCGCGGTGAGGGCGCCGAGGTCGAGGTGGTCGCCGGATCGTACGACGACGCCGTTCGCCGGTCGGCCGAGAGCGCGGAGCGGGACCGGTCCGACGGCCGGCACGAGCTGCTCGTCTCGGACACGTCGTGGCCCGGGTACACCCGGATCCCCGAGGCCGTGGCCGCCGGTTACTCGACGATCTTCGCCGAGACCCGGCGCCAGCTCGCCGCGGCGCTCGGCTCGGACGCGTCGATTGACTTGGCGCTCGTCCCGGTGGGTGTGGGCGCGTTCGCCTCGGCCGCGGTCCGCAGCCTCGCGAGCGGGTCGTGCAGCGTCGTCACCGCCGAGCCGGCTGCGGCCGACTGCCTGTGGCAGTCCCTGGCGGCCCGGGAACGGGTGACGGTGCCGGGACCGCACGAGTCCACGATGGCGGGGCTCAACTGCGGCGAGGTGTCGCTGGTGGCATGGCCGGCGCTGCAGCGGGGCGTCCGTGCCGCCACCCGGGTCTCCGACCTCGAGGTGGCCGCGGCCGTCCGCGACCTCGCCGCGCTCGGCGTCGCGACCAGCGAGAGCGGCGCGGCCGGTCTGGCCGGTCTCCGGCGGCTGCGGCTCGACTCGCGGGCGGGTTCGCTGCTGCGGCCCAGATCCACGCTCGTCCTCTTCGACACCGAAGGGGTCACCGATCCGGCCGGATACGAGGCGGTCCTGGCCGGATCGTCGACGGCGCGGGGTCGTACCGAAGAAGGGGCGGGTCATGTCACGGGTCGATGAGCTCATCGCGTACCTCTCCGAAGCCGTTCCCCGCGAAGCGAGGTCGCGGGGGATTCCGGGGGTCGCCGTAGGGTTGTGTGATGCCGACGGCGTCCTGTGGGCCGAGGGATTCGGCAGCGGCATCGGCGTCCGCACCATGTTCAGCGTCCAGTCGACGTCGAAGCTGGTCACCGCGACCGGCGTGCTGCTGGCCGTGCAGGAGGGCCTGGTCGACCTCGACCAGCCGATCCTGCGCCACCTGCCGGACTTCACCGTACACAGCGACTTCGAGGAGCGGCCCGAACGCCGGATCACCCTGCGCCACCTGCTGACCCACACCGCCGGCTTCACCCACGAGGCGCCGGTCGGGTCCAACTACGAGGTCGGCGACGCCACGTTCGAGGAGCACCTCGCCAGCATCTCCGAGACCTGGCTGCGGTTCCCCGTCGGCCACCACCACGAGTACTCCAACCTCGGGATCGACCTCGCCGGCCAGGTGGTGGCCACTGCGGCGGGGGAGACCTTCGCCGAGTTCATGCGCGGGCGGCTGTTCGAGCCGCTCGGTCTCACCCGGTCGACGTTCGACTTCGGCGCCTTCGACGGCGAGGAGGACCGGACGCTCGGGCACTCCCGTACGTTCGCCCGCGCGGGTCGCGACGTGCCCCGGCGAGTGCCGATGGTGCCGTCGGGCGGTCTCTACACCAGCGTGGCGGATGTACTGCGCTACCTGCGATTCCAGTTGCGCGAGGGCGACGGCGTCCTACGGCCCGAGTTGGCCCGGCAACACCTGGACTTCCCGAGGCTGACCGAGGAGCAGACCCAGGGGTACGGGCTGGGGCTCTACGTCGACCGCTGGGCGCCCGGGGTCCGGGTGCTGCACCACGGCGGGGCCGGCTTCGGCTTCCTCTGCCAGGTGTTCTGGCTGCCGGACCTCGGCATCGGCGGTGCGGTGCTCACCAACTCCGTGGACCACGACCTGCAGAACGAGCTGGCGGCCGACATCGTCCGGCGGCTCGCGGACGGCCACGGCTCGCAGGCCACCCCACCCCCGGCGGCGGTTTCGCCTTACCCGCAGGACGCGGCCGGCCGGTACGTCGGGCGCCTTGGCGACATCCGGGACATCGTCGCCCGCGACGGCGAACTTCACGGCGTCGACGGCCGGTCCGTGTTCCTGCGCGACGCGGCCGGGCACGTCCGTTACCAGCTCGACGCCGTCACCGGCGATGTGCGGTACCGGACCGCCGTGCCCGAGCTCGGCCCGTCGACGCTCGAACCCGGCCTGGCCGGCGACTACGAATCCCGGGTCGGGGAGGTGCCGATGGCGCCGTACCGCCTGCGGCAGGACGGGGACCACGCCGTGATCGACCTGCCCAGTGGAGGCTCCCTCGACGACCCGATCACCCTGCAGCTCACCGCCGCCGGCCCGGGACGCTACCTGTCCGCGACCGGCGAGGTGCTGACGGTCGGCGACGCCGGCCCGGCGTACGCCAACATCCCCCTGACCCGGACCGAGGACTGAGGTGACCCTGATGGGTAAGGTATCCGCGCTGGAAGGCATCGAGATGCGGCGGCTCCGGCTGCCCCTGGTGTCGCCGTTCCGCACCTCCTTCGGCACCCAGACGACCAAAGACGTGCTGATCCTCCGCGCCGTCACCGCCGACGCCGAGGGCTGGGGCGAGTGTGTCGCCGCCCAGCACCCGCTGTACGCCTCGGAGTACGTCGGCGCGGCGATGATCACGCTGCGCGACTTCCTCGTGCCCGCGCTGCGCGACCTGCCCGCCATCGACGTCAACCTCGTCAGCGCCGCGCTGGATCGCTTCCGCGGGCACCGGATGAGCAAGGCGGCGCTCGAGATGGCGGTCTGGGACGCCGAGCTACGGGGTCTGGGGATGCCGCTGAGCCGCGCGCTCGGCGCCGTCCACACGTCGGTGCCGGCGGGCGTCTCGGTCGGCATCATGGACACCCTCGACGAGCTGGTCACCGCGGTCGGCGCCTACCTGGCCGACGGATACCGGCGGATCAAACTCAAGATCGAGCCAGGCTGGGACGTCGCGGCGGTGCGCGCGATCCGGGACGCGTTCGGCGACATCCCGTTGCAGGTCGACGCGAACGCGGCGTACACGCTCGCCGACGTCGACCAACTCCGGAAACTGGACGATTTCGGCCTGCTGCTCATCGAGCAGCCGATGGCCGAGGAGAACGTGCTGGGCCACGCCGAGCTGGCCCGCCACCTGCGAACCCCCATCTGCCTGGACGAGTCGATCACCTCCGCCCGGGCCGCGGCCGACGCGATCAGACTGGGCGCGTGCCGTGTCGTCAACATCAAGGCCGGCCGGGTGGGCGGCTACCTCGAGGCCCGGCGCGTGCACGACCTCTGCCAAGCCCACGACGTCCCGGTCTGGTGCGGCGGCATGGTCGAGACCGGCCTGGGCCGCGCCGCGAACGCCGCCCTGGCCGCCCTGCCCGGCATGCGGCTACCAGGTGACATCTCCGCCTCATCGCGCTTCTACCACCAGGACATCACCCCACCCCTCGAACTCAGCGACGGCTACATGTCAGTCCCGGAAGGCCCGGGCCTGGGCGTCACCCCCGACCCCGAAGCCCTCGCCGCAGCAACAGTTCACACCGAGTGGCTGCCTCTATAGGAGGCCGCTGAAGAATCGGCGTCTCGTCTGTAGTGATTCATACCGAGTCTGGGTGCGGGGTGTGGAGCGTGATATTCGGCGGCCTCATAGACAGCGGCGACCGCTACCGCCCATCCCGCAGTGACCCCCGAAGCCCCGTGAAGATGGTGCTGCCGCACCAGATCGAGCAGGTCGATAGTGCCGTGGAACAAGATCGGGCAAATCGGCCGTGGCTAGAATCACGGTTGTGGAGCGCCCGGAACAGCCGGAAGCATCCGTCGTGGCAGACGGACCGTCGATCACGCTGGCCCGGATCCTGGAGGACGCCGGCCACACCCTGCTCCGCCCGGCGTTCGACGGCCAGGACCTCGGCCGGATCGTCGACGGCCTGGTGATCTTCGACCCGGCCGACCAGGTCGCCTGGTCGCGGCGTCCCCTGGTTCTTGCCGTCGGGGTCCAGGCTGGTGAGCAGCTCACCGCCCTCAGCGAGCGGGTGGCACGCCAGGGCGGCGCGCTCATCGTCCACGAGAGCGTCGTCGCCTCGCTGACCGGCCCGCGGACCGTCGTGCCGGTGCTCGCGCTTGGCAACGAGAACTCCTGGATCCAGCTCGCCGCGACCCTCGCGCCGCTGGTGAACGGCTCGTCCGGCCCCGCGCTCGCGGCGCCGCTCGGTGGCGTCCCGACCGGCGACCTGTTCGCCCTGGCGAACGCCATCGCCGAGATCCTCGACGCGCCGGTCACGGTCGAGGACCGGGACTCCCGGGTGCTCGCCTTCTCGATCCGGCAGGAGGAGGCGGACCCGTCGCGCATCGGCGCGATCCTCAACCGCCAGGTCACGCCCTGGGCCACGCAGGATCTCACCGAGCGCGGCATCTTCCGCCAGTTGTACCGCACCCAGGAGCCGCTCTTCGTCGATCCGCCCGAGAGCGGGTACGGCGGTTTCACGATGCCCCGCGTCGTGCTGGGCATCCGGGCCGACGACGAGATCCTGGGCTCAGTGTGGGCCGCGGTCCCCGGTCCGCTCTCGGACGAGCGGATGCAGGCCTTCCGCGAGCTGCAGGGCACGGTCGCCGTGCACCTGCTGAGCCACCGCGCGAACGCCAACGTGGAGCGCCGAATGCGTTCGGACCTCACCGCCCAGGTCCTGGCCGGCGGCCCGGAGGCGGAGGAGGTCGCGGCCCGGCTGGGCCTGCCCCACCGCCCGATGCTGGTGCTCGCGGTCGCGCTCCCGGACGGCGAGGACGAGCCCGCACGCCTGCGCGGCGACCGCGCGGCCGAGCTGCTGCGCATCGGTGACGCGTTCGACATGCACCTCGGCACCGTCCAGCCGGGCGCCTCCGCCGCGCTGGTAGGCGACATCGTGTACGGGATCGTTCCGCTGCCCCCTGCCGCCGACCCGCACTCGGACCGCGGTCAGCGGATGGCGAAGGACTTCCTCGCCCGGGTAGGGCGGCGGTCCGCCGCGGTGATCGGGGTCAGCGCCGTCGCGCCCGACGCCTACGCCCTCCCGCGGGCCCGGGAGGAGGCCGACCGCGCGCTGCGGCTGGCCCGCAGCGCGCAGCAGGGCGACCGCGTCTGCTCGACGGTCGAGCACGCGTACGAGTTGCTCATGATGGAGATGGCCGACCTGGTGTCGGCGCGGGGGATGGGCCTCAGCGGGCCGCTCGCCCGCCTCGTCGAGCAGGACGAGCGCCACGGGTACCTGGTGCCGACACTGCGCGCGTGGCTGGACCACTTCGGCGACAACATCGCCGCGTCGGCGTCGCTGCACGTCCACCCCAACACGTTCCGCTACCGCCTGAAGCGGGTCGCGGAGGTCTCCGGGATGAGCCTGGACAACCACGACGAGCGGCTGTCGCTGATGCTCCAGTTCCGGCTCTTCATGCGCTCCTGACCGGCAGCCTCGTCGCGCGGCGCTACCCGGCGCCCGCAATTTCGTGCCGCGACACCAGCGCCGCCGCCCCCGGACTTGTGACGATCAGCGGTGTCCGGCATCCAGGCAACCGACGAGAGGCCCGGTGTGAACCGCTATCTGACTGTCGACGACATCCGGCGGATCGACGTACCCAAGCAACCGGCGATCAGCCCGGACGGCAGCGCGGTCGCCTACGTCGTCCAGACCGACGACCTCGACGCGGACCGCGTCGAGCAGACCCTGTGGCTGGTGCCCACCGGCGGCGGGAACCCGCGCCGCCTGACCGACGGCGTCGGCGACTGCGCCCCGGCCTGGTCGCCGGACGGCCGGCTGCTCGCCTTCCTGCGCACCACCGACGGCCGGCCCCAGATCTGGCTGCTCGACGTCGGGACGTCCGAGGCGCGGCAGCTCACCCGCCGGCCCGGCGGAGCGGGCGCCCCGGCGTTCAGCCCGGACGGCTCGCGGCTGCTGTTCACCGCGCCGGCCGATCCCCCGGAGTCCGAGGGCACGTGGGCGTGGGGCGCGCCGGTCGTGAGCCGCCGCCTCGACTACTACGCTGACGGCGCCGGCGTGCTGAGCGCCCCGCGGCAGCACATCCACATCGCCGACGTCGGCACGGGCGGATGCGAGCAGATCACCGCCGGCGAGTGGAGCGCATCCGGGGCGGCCTGGTCGGCGGACGGCACCCGGATCGCCTTCTCCGCCGCCATGTCCGCGGACGCCGACCTCACCCGGCAATCCGCCGCGTACACCATCGACCTCGGCGACCCCGGACGGGTCCCGCGGCCGGCGGGCCCGTTATCCGGCAGCGCCGGGCCGCTCGCCTGGACGGGTGACGGCACCCGGCTGCTGGTCTGCGGCCACCCGGAGGGGCCCGCGCGCTTCACCGGCCTGCTCCTCGTCGATCCGGCGGACGGCACGGCCCGGCACCTCACCGAGCAGATGGACCGGCAGGTCATGTACGGCGCGCCCGGTTATCCCGGCTCGACGCCGCGCGTGGTGCCGCAGCTCGGGACGGTCCTGTTCTGCGTGCGCGAGGGCGGCTACGTCGTGCCGTACACCATGCCCGAGACCGGCGGTACCCCCACCGCGCTGCTCGCGGCGCCCGACCAGAACGTCTCGAGCCTGAGCGTGGCCGGCACACTGGTCGCGTTCATCGGCAACGGGCCGGACACGTTCGGCGAGATCTACGTCCTGGACCTCGCGACCGGCACGTCGACCCAGTTGACCAACCATCGCGAGCGGCTCGGCGACCGGCGTCCGGCCCCGCGCGCCGAGCGTACGTTCACCATCTCCGATGGGACGGCCGTCACCGGATGGGTCATGCGCGACCCCGACGCCACCGGCCCGCAGCCGCTGCTGCTGGACATCCATGGCGGCCCGCACAACGCCTGGAACGGCGCCGCGGAGGCCGTGCACCTCTACCACCACGAGCTCGTCGCGCGCGGCTGGACCGTACTGCTGCTCAACCCGCGGGGAAGCGACGGCTACGGCGAGGAGTTCGCCCGCGCCGTGAGTGGCCGGTGGGGAACCTCGGACACCGCGGACTTCCTCGAGCCCCTCGAAGAGCTCGTCGCCGAGGGTCTCGTCGACAACAACCGCATCGCGGTGACCGGTTACAGCTATGGCGGCTACATGACCTGCTACCTCACCAGCCGCAGCGACCGGTTCGCCGCGGCCGTCGGCGGGGGCGTCATCAGCGATCTGCGCAGCGCCGCCGGCACGACCGACAACCGGCGCGCCCTGTCGACCAGCGAGTGGGGCGGCGCGTTCTGGGCGGACGCCGAGAACTACGCGGCGATGTCGCCCATCACCCACGTGGCCGAGGTACGCACTCCCACGCTGCTCCTGCACGGCGGTGCGGACGTCCGCTGCCCGCTCGACCAGGCCAGGCAGTGGCACACGGCGCTGCGCGAGCTCGGCGTGCAGACCGAGATCGTGATCTACCCGGAGGCGTCGCACAACATGCTGTTCAACAGCCCGCCCCGGTTCCGGCGCGACTACAACGCCCGGGTCGTGGACTGGGTGACAAGGTACGCCGGCTGATGCGCGTCTCGGAGATTCTGGCGGTGCCCGGCATCGGCACCTACAGCAACGACGACCAGGCGGCGATCAAGGCCGGGGCGGTACGCGACGGCTACTTCTACGACGGCCCCGCGCTCACCCCGGGCTACCGCGCGATCCGCCAGCCCAGCGAGTCGCTGCAGATTTCGCTCTTCCTCGACGACGACCGCGTGGCCACCGGGGCCGGGGTGTCGGTGCAGTACGCCGGCGGCTCCGGACGCGAGCCCGTCCTGCTGGCGGAGGCGGCCCGCGACCGCTGGCTGCCGGTGCTGCGCGACGTCCTGCTGGACGCGACCGTGGACTCGTTCCGGGAGACCTCCGCCCTGATCGCGCCGCTCGGGCTGCCACGAGCGGTCGCGTACGGGGTCAGCCAGGCCCTGCTCGATGCGGCCGCGAACGCCACCCGGCGCACGATGGCCGAGGTGGTCGCCGCCGAGTACGGCGGCGCCGATCCGATCGGTCCAGTCCCGCTGCTCGCCCAGTCCGGCGAGGACCGGCGGGGCGCGGTCGACCGGATGGTGCTGCGCCGAGTCGAGAGCCTGCCGCACGGGCTGATCAACAACGCCGATCTGCTCGTCGGGCCCGGCGGCCACCTGCTGCTGGAGTATGTCGGCTGGGTACGCGACCGGGTGCTGGCGCGGCGCCCGGACGACGACTACCAGCCGGTGATCCACATCGACTGCTACGGCACCCTCGGCGACGTCTTCCCCTCCACGGCCGAGGTGGCCGGCTTCCTCGCCCGGCTGGCCGAGAAGTGCGCGCCGTTCCCGCTGCGCGTCGAGCAGCCGATGCGCGCGGCGTCGCGGGGGGCCCAGATCGACGTCCTCCTGCGCCTGCGCGAACACGAAACCGGCGTCCAGATCGTCGCCGACGAGTGGTGCAACACCCACGAGGACGTGCTGGCCTTCCTCGATGCGCGGGCGGCCGACATGATCCAGATCAAGATGCCCGACGTCGGCAGCCTCGACGACGCCGTGCGGTCCGTTCTCGCCTGCCGGGCCGCGGGCGTCGCGGCGTACCTCGGAGGGTCGTGCACCGAGACCGACCTGTCGGCCCGCATCGCCACCCACGTCGCGATGGGCGCGGGCGCGGACGTGCTGCTGGCCCGGCCCGGCATGGGCGTCGACGAGGCAGTGATGGTGACCAGGAACGAGATGGCACGCACCCACGCGGTCATCGAGCACAGGAGCAGACGTGACGGGACTCAGTGACATCAGGATCATCGCCGTCGAGCAGTACGGCGCCGGCCCGTTCGGATCGTTGCACCTCGCCGAGCTCGGCGCCGACGTGATCAAGATCGAGGACGCGCGTACGGGCGGCGACATCGGGCGGCATGTCCCGCCGTTCGCCGAGGACGACGACAGCCTCTTCTTCCAGAGCTTCAACCGGAACAAGCGCAGCATCTGCCTCGACCTCTCGGTTCCGGCCGGCGTGGCGGTGCTGCACCGCCTCGTCGAGGGCGCCGACGCGCTCATGTACAACCTGCGTGGGGACGTGCCGGACAAGCTCGGCCTCCGGTACGCCGACCTGAGCCACCTCAATCCGCGGCTGGTGGTCTGCTCGCTGTCCGGTTACGGGATGACCGGGCCGCGGCGGGCGGAGCCGGCGTACGACTACGTCGTCCAGGGTCTCGCCGCGTGGATGGACCTGACCGGCGACCCGGCCGGACCGCCGACCAAGAGCGGCCTTTCGCTGGTCGACTACTGCGGCGGAGTCGTCGCGGCGATGTCGTTGCTGGCTGGGGTCCACGTCGCCCGGCGCGACGGCGTCGGCGGCGAGTGCGACGTCAGCCTCTTCGACACGGCGATGGCGATGCTCTCCTACCCGGCGACCTGGTTCCTCACCCGGGGGCACGAGACCCGCCGCAAGACCCGGTCGGCGCACCCCTCGGTAGTGCCGTTCGGCGCCTACCCCACCGCGGACGGCTGGTTGATGCTCGCCTGCGTCAAGCCGGTGTTCTTCGAGCGCCTGACCAAGGTGCTGGGCGTCGCCGAGGTCGCCGCCGATCCCCGGTTCGCGACGCTCGCCGGCCGCCAGGCGCACCAGGCCGAGCTGGACGCGGTGCTGGACTCCGCCCTGTCCCGGCACGGCACCGACCACTGGGTCGGCCTGCTGTCGGCGGCGGGCGTGCCGTGCGGCCCGGTCAACGGGCTGCGCGAGGCCTTCGAGGAGCCGCAGGCCGCGCAGCGCGGCCTGGTCGTCGACACCGACCATCCCAGCTTCGGTACGGTACGGCACGTGCGCACGGCGGGACGCGCCTGGTGGGAGAACCCGACACCGGACCGCGCGCCGGGCCTCGGCGAGCACCGCGAGCAGATCCTGCGGGAGGAACTCGGCATGAGCACCGCGGAACTGGCCGATCTTGCACGGGGCGGCGCCTTCGGCGGTGACCGGTGAGCGGCGCTCCCGCCGCCGTGGTGGCGCTCGCTGCCCGGCTGAACGCTTTGACCCAGCTGATCGAGGACGACACCGGGGCCGGGAAGAACGGCCCGATGGCGGGCTGGACCATCGCGGTCAAGGACAACATCGACGTCGCCGGGACGGTGCGCACCGACGGGCTCCGCGACCCGCATCCGCCCGCGGCGGTGATCGACGCGGAGGTGGTGCGCCGGCTGCGGGCCGCCGGCGCGCGGATCGTCGCCAAGGCGAACCTTGAGGAGATCAGCTTCGGGGCGACCACGCAGAACGACACGTGGGGCGCCTGCCGCAACCCGTGGGACCTGGACCGGATCCCCGGCGGCTCAAGCGGCGGGTCGGCCGTCGCGGTCGCCGCGGGCCTGGTCCGGCTCGCGATCGGCACGGACACCGGCGGCTCACTACGCAACCCGGCCGCGTTCTGCGGGGTGACCACGCTGCGCCCGAGCCACGGGCTGGTGCCGACGCTGGGAGTGACGCCGCTGAGCCCCAGCATGGACGTCGTCGGGCCGCTCGCGCGTAGTGCGGCCGAGGCCCGCATCGCCCTGGAGGTCATGGCCGGCACGGGCTCGCGACCCCTTCCGCCGCGGGACCTGTCCAGCCTGACCGTGGCCGTACCCGAGCAGTACTTCCTCGACGACCTGGAGCCCGCGGTCGCCGCCGGCTTCCGCGATCTGCTCGACCTGCTGGGCGCGCACGGCGCGAAGATCCGGCGGGTGGCCCTGCGCGACGTCGATCGGGTGCACCAGGCGATGGCCGCGCTGCAGAACTCCGAGGCGATCCGCCACCTCCGGCCGTACTGGCACGACGCCCGCGTCTGCGCCGGGATCAAGGGGCGGATCGAGGCGGGCCGCCGGGTCACCACCGAGGAGATCGAGAGCGCGCTCGCGGTGGCCTCCGTCTGGCGGGCCCGGGTCGACGAGGTGCTCGCCGAGGCCGACGTCATCGCCGTGCCGGCCACGCCCTTCGTCGCGCCCGTTGCCGGGGACGGCGATCTCACCCTCGTCAGCCGGCGGATCAACCAGCTCACCGGCTGCTGGTCGGTCACCGGCCTGCCCGTCGTCGGCCTGCCGGTGTCGCCCTCGCCGGCCGGGCTGCCGGTCGGCGCACAGCTGGTCGGCCGGCGCGACGCCGACCGGGCCCTGCTCATGGTGGGCGAAGCCGTGCAGGCGGTCAGCGACTGGCATCGCCGCCGCCCGCCCGGCGCACTACCCGACGACGCCTGGTAGTGCCGCGGCGACGTGCGCCTCCAGCAAGGGCAGAGGCAGCTGCCCCGCGCCGAGCACCACGTCGTGGAACCGGGCCAGGTCGAAGCCGGCACCCTGCCGGCGCTCCGCCTCCCGCCGGATCCGCACGATCTCGAGCCGGCCGACCAAGTAGGCCAGAGCCTGGCCCGGCGTCACGATGTACCGGTCGACCTCCGCGTCGATGTGCCCCGGGCTCAGCGGTGAGTGCTCGGCCAGGAAGCGCTTGGCCCGCTGCCGGCTCCAGCCCTTGGCGTGCAGGCCGGTGTCGATGACCAGGCGGCAGGCCCGCAGCGAGTCGAACGACAGCATGCCCAGCCGGTCCAGCGGGCTGCTGTAGAGGCCCATCTCGTCGGCGAGCCGTTCGGCGTACAGCCCCCAGCCCTCGAGGAAGCCGGTGACCGTGGTGGTGCGGCGGAACTCCGACAGCTCGGTGAGCTCGGCGGCGAGGCCCATCTGCAGGTGGTGCCCGGGAACGCCCTCGTGGAAGGCGAGGGCCTCAACCTCGTACCGGGCCCAGGCACGCGGATCGGAGACGTTGATGACGAACGTCCCGCCCCGCGAGCCGTCCTTCGGCGCAAGCATGTATTGGCCGAGCGATCCGCTCGTCGCCGCCTCGACCGCGCACGCGGCGCGCGGCAGCCGCCCGAACCAGCCCGGGGCGCGGTCGGTCGCCCGGGCCAGGGCGACCTCCGCGGCGCGTACGAGGCCGGCGGCGTCGTCGAAGTGCAGGGCCGGGTCGTCGCGCATCCTGGCCATGACGGCGGCCACGTCCGAGGTGCCGAAGACCTCCCGGCCGAGGGCGGCGTACTCCTCGTCCAGAGCCGCGACCTGGGCGAGCCCGATCTCGTGGATGCGGTCAGGGTGGAGGTCGGTGGTGGTGTGCGAGCGGACCAGGGTGGCGTAGACGCGATCGCCGTCGTCGAGCCAGCACAGCCCGCACCGCTCGTCGGGCCGCGCGGACGGCGCGACCTCCCATGTCAACGCGTTGGCATAGTCGGCCAGCGCGGGGCGCACCACCTCGCCGACCACCGCGCGCAGGTGATCCGTGCGCGCGGCGCGGTCGACGGCCAGCAGCGGGTCGTCCTCGAGCGGGGTGTGCAGCCACTTCCGCACCCTGTCCACGGTGTCCGCCACGGCGAAGGCGACCGGGGTACGGCCGGCCGCGCGGCCCGCAGCGAGACGCTCCAGCCTGTCGCGCAGATTGCGCGCGAAGCCGCGGTACTTCTTCGGCAGGGCGCCGGCCACCTCGGCGGACGGGAGCGCCAGCTTGGCGACCTGGCCCGGGAACTGGGTCACCGGCCCGAAGAGCGGGTCGACGTCGAGCTCGGCGAACCGGTGTTCGAGCACGTCGGCTCTGGTCGCGGCCTGCCAGGCGAGGACCGCGCCGTCGAGCGAGACGGGTGTGCCGTCCGGCGTACGGGCGAGCGCGGCGGCGGCATGTGCCACCTCACGCAGCTCGCCGAGCTCGGCCGCCTCGGCCGTCGCGCTGACGTCCTCGAAGTGCCCTGCCACCGAGTACTCACCGATCAGGTGCGCCCAGGTGGGCGCCGTGCGGTATCGGAGCTCCTGGTACCGCTTGCCGAGGCTTTCGACGTCCACCAACCCGGACCCCTCCGTCATTTGATCCATGTTTCACCTAGTCGGGTACGGTCTGACGGACGACGTTAAAGTGAGGGGCGACCGTGGGGCTTGGGTCTGGCCACGATCGAGCACGGGCACCTTTGTGGGCTTGGACAAGAATCGCTGCCGCGCTGTGGCTTCAATCGTGGGTTACATCACCCAGCGCCGAGCTGGCTCGTCCCGCCGGCCGCAGAGGAAGTCACACGCCAATGGTCCGAAATCGCCCTTTTCGTGTCTCGATTTCCGTATTGTGCTCGACGGTCGCGCTGGCTGCCTGCTCCAACGGTGGGAGCACCGGTAGCTCGTCCGGCGACGACTATGCCGACGGTGGCTCGCTCACCATCGCGATCGACAGCGACCCCGGTGCGCTCGACCCGCAGCGCTCGGTCAACGGCGTCAACAAGATGATGGCCGTCTTCGCCTACGACACGCCCGTCAAGCTGCTGGACTCCGGCGAGGTGGCGCCCAGCGTCGTCAAGTCGTGGACCGGCGAGGGAACCTCCTACACGCTGACCGTCCGCGAGGGCGTCACCTGCTCGGACGGCTCGCCGATGGACGCGCAGACGGTGGCCGACAACATCAACTACGTGGCCGCCGAGGGCAACGGCTCACCCATGCGTGGCGCCGCCGTTCCTGCCGGCGCCACGGCAACGGCCGACAAGGCCGCCGGCACCGTCGCGGTCAAGCTCAAGGAGGGCGCGCCCTTCTTCTTGCAGAACCTGGCCGAGCTGCCGCTGGTCTGCTCGAACGCCATCAAGAACCGCGACTCTCTGAAGGCCGCCTCCGCCGGCTCCGGTCCGTTCGTCCTCTCCAGCGTGCAGGCCGGCAACCAGTACACGTACACCCGCCGCGACGGGTACGCCTGGGGGCCGAACGGCGCCTCGACCGCCGAGAAGGGCATGCCGGCGAAGGTGACCTTCAAGCTCGTGACGAGCGTGACCACGACGGCCAACCTCCTGCTGAGCAAGGGCGTCAACATCTCGCTCCTCTCCGGTGCCGACACCCGGCGGCTCAAGGCCGCCAAGGTGTTCTCGGACGGCGGCAGCATCATCGACGACGAGCTCACCTTCAACCAGGCCGCCGGTCTGCCGACTGCCGACGTCAACGTCCGGCGCGCGCTCGTCGGCGCTCTCAACATGAAGGAACTGGCCCAGGTCGCCACCGGCGGCCTCGGACAGGAGGCCAACGGGCTGCTGACCGACCCGAAGATCTGCAGCGGTGACACCGTCACCCCGAACAAGCCGGCGTACGACGCGGCCGCCGCGGCGGCGCTGCTCGACCGGGCCGGCTGGACGGCCGCCGGCGGCGGAGCCCGAGCCAAGGACGGCAAGCCGCTCGAGGTCGCGTTCGTCTACGACAACGAGGACACCACGACCGCGGCGGCGGCCGAGTACATCGGCCAGAAGTGGACGGCGCTGGGCGTCAAGGTGGACCTCAAGGGACAGTCGTTCAACGCGCGGTCCGATGTCGTCTTCGGCGGCAAGGGCCCGTGGACCGCGACCCTCATCGGCCTCGGCGTGTCCAACCCGGCCACGCTCGTGCCGTTCTTCTCCGGCGCCACCCCGTCGCATGGCGGCATCAACTACGGCTCGATGCACAACGACGTCTTCGACAGCTCGATCAAGGCGGCGCAGGCGAAGTCCGGCACCGGCGGCTGCGCCGACTGGAACGCGGGCGAGGGCGCCCTGATCAAGGACGCGGACATCACCCCGATCGGCGTCTCGCCCTACCTCTACTGGGGCAACGGGGCCAAGTTCGACGTCGTCGCCCGCGTGCTGGAGCCCACCTCGCTCCGGGTTCTGCGCTAGGTACGGCGGGGAGGATGGGAGGTTCTGTGAAGTCGTCGCTGCGCGCCAGGCACCCGTGGCCGGTATTCCTGATCCGGCGGCTGGGGAGGTTCGTCGTCTCGCTGGCGGTCGTCGTCACCGCATCGTTCGCCATGGTCCACGCGCTGCCGGGCGACCCGGTACGCGGAGCCCTGGGCCTGATGGCGCCGCCGGAGACCATCGCGGCCACCCGGGAGCGTCTCGGGCTCAACGACCCGCTGTGGCGGCAGTACCTGGACTATCTCTGGAACCTGTTCCACCTCGACCTCGGTACGTCCCTGGACACCCAGACGCCGGTGCGGGAGAAGATGGCACAGTTGGTGCCCGCGACCCTCCAGCTCGGCCTGACCGCGTTCGTGGTCTGCCTCGCGGTGGCGATACCGGTGGGCCTGCTTCTCGGTATCGCCACCCGGGACGGCCGGGGCCGCGGCCTGCACTTCGGCTTCGGCGGCGTGACCGGGCTCGCGCTCTCCGTGCCGGACTACCTGGTGTCGGTCGGACTCGTGTTCGTCTTCGCCGTCTCCCTCAACGCGCTGCCGGTCGCGGGCCTGTCCGGTCCCGCGTCGTTCGTGCTGCCGGTGACCGCCCTCGTCGTGGGGCCGGCCGCCTACCTGGCGCGGATCGTCCGGGCCGAGACCCAGCGGGTGCTCGGCGAGGACTACATCCGGGCGGCGCGCGCGAAGCGCCTCCCGGCGCGGCTGATCTACCTGCGGCACGCGTTGCCGAACACGCTGACCCCGACGCTGACCGTCTCCGGCATGATCCTCGCGTCGATGGTGGCCGGCACCGTGCTCGTGGAGAACGTGTTCGCCTGGCCCGGCGTCGGCGCCGAGCTCGTGCATTCGGTGCTCGCCAAGGACTACCCGGTCGTCCAGGCGGTCGCGCTCTTCTTCGGCGCCGGCATCCTGCTGATCAACCTCGCGGTCGACATCGCGATCGCCGTCATCGACCCGCGCTCGACGATCAAGGAGAGCTGACGTGTCCTGGTCACGTACCCGCCATCACCTGTCGTCGCCGCTCGGCGTGGTCACGGTCGCCCTGCTGTTGCTCCTGGTCGCGACCGCCGTCGTGGCGCCGCTGCTGCTCGGCGACCGGGCCACGGAGATCGCGGGCGGCGCGCTCCAGGCGGGACCGTCGGCGGCGCACCCGTTCGGCACGGACGCCCTCGGACGCGACGTCCTCACGCGGACGCTGGTGGCCACCCGGCTGTCCCTCGTCCTCGCTCTGCTCGTCGTCGGCATCGGCGTGGCCTGCGGGCTGATCATCGGCACCGTCCCCGTCGTGCTCGGCCGGCGCGCCGGCCGAATGGTGGTCGCCGTCCTGAACCTGATGGTCGCCTTTCCCGGGCTGCTGCTCGCCCTGTTCCTCGCCATGATCTTCGGAGTGGGGGCGCGCGGCGCTGTGCTGTCGATGGCGATCGCCTTCGCGCCCTCGTTCGCGCGGCTGACCCACACCACCGCCAGCGGCGTCGCGAACGCCGACTACGTCTCCGCCGCGCGACTGCTCCGGGTCCCGCGGTGGCGGATCCTGATTCGCCACGTCATCCCGAACATCTCGGAACCCCTCGTCATCAACGCGACCAGCCAGGTCGGGGCGGCGCTGCTCAGCATATCGGCGCTGTCCTACATCGGCTTCGGCGTGCAACCGCCGCAGTACGACTGGGGACGCATGCTCGCCGACGGGCTGCCGGCCATCTACACCAACCCCGCGGCCGCGCTCGCGCCGTCCATCATGATCGTCGTCGCGGGTCTCGCATTCGTCCTCGCCGGCGAGCTGCTGACCCAGGTCCTCGGCGGCAGCCAGCACGGTCACCTCCGGCTCCCGTCCCTCAGGTCCCAGCGCCGGGATACGGCCCCGGCCGAGACGCCGCCACCGGGCGACGAGGTGCTCCGGATCGAGCGCCTGACCGTCACCGTACCCGGCGAGACCGCGCCCTTCTCCCCGGTCGTCGACGTCAGCATGCGCCTTCGCCGCGGCGAGATCGTCGGGCTGGTCGGCGAGTCGGGATCGGGCAAGAGCCTCACCGCCATGGCGGCCGCGCAGCTCACCTCGTACCCGAACGTCGCTGAGGCCGACGTGCACCAGATCAAGGGCAACGAGCTGCGGCGGATGCGCCCCCGCGACCGCGAGCGGCTGCTCGGCACCTCGCTCGCGATGGTGTTCCAGGACCCGATGTCGTCGCTGAACCCGGCGCTCAAGGTCGGACGCCAGCTCGCCGAGGTCGCGGAGACCCACGAACGCCTCAGCCGCCGGGACGCGTGGCGACGAGCCGTCGACCGCCTCAGCGCAGTGCTGATCACCGACCCGCAGGCGCGGGCGAAGCAGTACCCGATGGCGTTCTCCGGCGGCATGCGCCAGCGTGCGTCGATCGCGATGGGCCTTATGGCCCAGCCGGCGCTGATCGTCGCCGACGAGCCGACCACCGCCCTCGACGTGACGGTCCAGAAGGAGGTGCTCGGCCTGCTGCGGCGCATCTCCCAGGAGAGCGACGCCGCCGTCCTGCTGATCAGCCACGACATCGCGGTGGTGGCTGAGAACGCGTCCCGGGTCCTGGTCATGTACGCCGGCCGGGTGGTCGAGGAACTGCCGGTCAGCGGGCTCGCCGAGGCCACGCATCCGTACACCCGCGCGTTGATCGCGAGCATCCCGGACATGTCGACGGACCGGTCGCGGCCGCTCGCGAACATTCCCGGCCGCCCGCCGCACGCCTCTGACCTGCCGCCGGGCTGCGCGTTCGCGCCCCGGTGCGGCCGGGCGGACGACCGATGCCGGCAGGCGCGTCCCGAACTGGCCGACTCGGGCGGCGGCGCCGTCGCCTGCTGGCATCCGCTGCTGCCGGTCCTAGAAAGCGAGGCGTGACGTGCTCGAGCTCCGCGACATAGTTGTCCGGTACGGCCACCATCGGGGCGCCGTGACGGCCGTCGACGAGGTCAGCCTGACCGTGGCGGCCGGCTCGGTCGTCGGGCTCGTCGGCGAGTCGGGGTCCGGCAAGTCGACCCTCGCCCGGGCGGCGGTCAGCCTCGCCCCGCTCACCTCGGGCACGATCCTCTGGAAGGGGGCGCTGCTCGACCCGCGCGACCGCCCGCCGTTGCAGTACGTGTTCCAGGACCCGTACGCGTCCCTCAACCCGCGGATGAGCGTCGGCGCGTCGATCGCCGAGGGCCTGCCCCGGGGGAGCGGGCGGCGGGAGCGGTCGGCCCGGGTCACCGAGCTGCTCGAGATGGTCCGGCTCGATCCTGGCGACGTCCACAAGCGCCCCCGGCAGCTCTCCGGCGGACAGCGGCAGCGCGTCGCCATCGCCCGCGCCCTCGCCGCCGAGCCCGAGGTCCTGATCGCCGACGAGATCACGTCGGCGCTCGACGTCTCGGTCCAGGGTGCCGTACTCAACCTGCTCAAGGAGATCCAGACCCGGACCGGGGTCGGGATCCTGTTCATCTCGCACAACCTCGCCGTGGTCCGCTACGTGGCCGACTCGATCGCGGTCATGAAGTCCGGCCGGCTCGTCGAGCACGGTACGACGGAGGACGTCATCGAGCGTTCCGCGCACCCGTACACGAAGCAGCTCCTCGAAGCCGTCCCGACCATGACGATGGGTGGCCGCTCATAGCCGGAGTCGATGCCGGACTCGAGGTGTCCAAGTCGTTCCTCATCGACACCTACGCGACGCTCGACCTGGTGGCGGCGGGCGATGATCCTGCGCCCGCCGGGCGTCGTACCACAACCACCGGGTCATCCTCGCCGGGGCCGTCGGTAAGCAGCTCGCCGGCGTAGCCGCCCCCACCGCGAAACCGGGTTCTCGATCGGCATTGTCTTCCGACGGGACCGGCTCGGTGGTCTCTTGCATGAGAACGCCCAGGTCGCAGGTGGGGTGGTGTTGTTCGGCAAGCGCAGGCTTGTCGCTGATCGCTTCGGGTCGGGTTCATGGGTAACTGATCCACTCCAGGAAGAGGGTGTCGTTGTTGCGGATGACGAGCCTCTTCCTGCCGCCTTCGATGCCGTTGGCGGACACGCGGCCACTGTTGTCGAAGTCGCCCACCGCGCTGCACTTGATATCGCCGTGGTCGGACCCGCCGTATCTCTGGAACACCCAGTAGCGGTTCCGGTTCCCCCACTTGATGGTGATGCTCTTCCACATCTCGTCCTGACGGCCGACCCAGGGAGCCCACATGGAACCGGTCCATCGGCGGCCGGCTGGGACAGTGAAATGGATGTCCTGGTTCTCTCCGTCGTTGATCTGTACGACTACTCTCGATCCAGGGCTCTGTCCGTAGGTCATGGCCGATGCCTCGCCCGGCGGCTTCACGGCCCTGATCCGCATCGCCGTGGCTCGCCGGGTCGCATGCGCGGACAGGGTGGCTCCCGATCTCGTGGTGCCACGAATGCCGGGGCGGCCGCGGGCGGGGAGGGGCGGGCGCCGGTCAGCGCGGGATGGTGTCCCGGTGAGTGGCCAGCCACGCGTCGAACGTCTGCAGTCGCGGATCGAGTTCACGCAGTAGCTCGAAGTCGATGAGCTCGGCGATGTCGGGGGCGGCCGCGATCAGGTACTGGAGCATGTTGCCGACCTCGCCCGCGCCCGGGAACCCCGCGGCCCGGATCATGTCGGGGCTGACCGCCTGGTAGGTGACGGGCTCGCCGAGCGCCAGGCTCAGCGCGGCGGCGTACTGCGCGCCGGTGAGCACGTCCCCGGCGACGCTCACCCGCCTGCCGGCCATCCCGTTCCCCTGGTGGAAGATCCCCAGCGCGGTCCTGCCGACGTCCTCCGCGGCCTGCGCGGCCACCCGCGCCTCGCCGAACCCGAGCGGCAGCACCAGCGCGCCCGTCTCGTCACGCCGGGGCGCGAACATGTCCTGGAACGCCTCGTAGTAGACGTTCGCCTGCAGGAAGGTGGTGGGCACGCCCGACTCCAGGAAGAACCGGTCGGCCTCGGCCTTGCCGTCGGCGTGCGGCACCTTGTATGTGCCCTCGAAGCTCGGCGTCCCGTCGTCCGGACGGAAGTAGCCGCGGGTGTCGGACAGCGTGGACCAGACGAAATGCCGGACGCCGGCCTCCCGGCCAGCCCGCGCGGCGTTGCCGGCCTGCTCCCGCTCCTTGGTGGTAGCGGGCCGTGCCCGCTGCTCCTCGGGCGTGCGCGGCTCCCAGAAGTTGGTCACCACGAAGGCGCCGTGTGCGCCGTCGAACGCCCTGCGCAGGCTGCCCGCGTCGTCGAGATCGGCCCCCACGACCTCGGCCCCCAGGGCGGCCAGCTCCCTGGCCCGCGCCGAACCCGGATCCCGGGTCAGGGCTCGCACGGCGAACCGCCCGCCGCGGTCGTCGAGGATCGCGCGGACCAGCCCGCCTCCTTGCGCTCCGGTCGCGCCCACCACGGCGATGATCTGCTGCTCGCTCACAGACACAGTCCTCTCAGCTGTTCAGGTTGATGCATCAACCCGGCCACCATACAGCGCCAGGTTGATACGTCAAGCGACCGGTAGGGTGGGCGTCATGGGATGGGAGCAGGACATCGGCGAGGCCGACCGGATGTGGCGCACGTACATCGAGATGGCCAAGCACCTCGGCTCTCACCTGCAGCAGCACCTGCAGCGCGAGTGCGACCTGTCCGCGGCCGACTTCGAGGTGCTGGTCCGGCTCACGGAGTCGGAGCGGCGGGAGATGCCCGTCGCGGAGGTGGCCGCCGCGACCCAGTGGGAGAAGAGCCGCCTGTCCCACCAGCTCACCCGGATGGCGCAGCGCGGGCTGGTCGAGCGGGTGGACTCCGACGACCGCCGATATCCCGACGTGCGGCTCACCGACAAGGGCTGCGCGGCGATCGACAAGGCCGTCCCCGAGCACACCGAGCTGGTGCACGCCCTGTTCATCGACGTGCTGGGCCCCGAGCGGCTGGCCGGTTTCGCGCAGGCCTGCGCCGACGTGCTCCGCGCGCTCGACGAGCACCGGGAGCGGGACTGCTCGTTGTGACCACGCTCCCGCGCCGGGGCATGGGCGAGAAACGAGGGTGCCGGGCCTTCGCCGGGGCGCGTGTACGGCACTGGCGGGGGCCGTTTCCGCGGCCCGGCGAAGGCGTCCGACATGGGTCGTGATCCGTTGTGGTGATCAGCAGGCACTGTGCCGCCGACGGTCAGCTTGCGATGGCTTTCCAGGTCCAGGTGAGCCCGTAGGACGCGCTCAGCGCCAGCAGACCCGGGCCGACAGCGCCGAGGTTGAGGAAGCGGCCTTGCGCGTCGTACTGGCCCACCGTCGTCAGTGGTGAGGCGTGCCTGTCGGCCGGTGGGGTGCAGAACATGTAGCCGCCGTCATTGGGACGGAATTCGTTCAGCGTGAGCAGGTTGCCGTCGCCGACCGCGGGGTTGGTGGCCGTCGAATTGACATACAGTCCCTTGTGGACCAGGTAGTAGCAGTAATAATCCGCGGTCTTGTCGGCGTAGATGGGCATGAATTCTTCTTCGGAATCGTCGCTGTCGGGTTCGAGCGCCACCGGCGTGCCCGGTTCCGGATCGGAGTCCTGTACGGTCATGGCCGATCCCGCGCCGGTGACGATCTCATCGACGTCCAGCGCCTCGTTCTCGGCGTCCTGGAGGAACCAGCGTTGGTCGGGATCGAATTCGTCGGCGAGGTCACGACCCACCAGTTCTTCGCCGTCAGCGCGATCCAGGGCGGTCAACGCCTGGCCGGTGGCCTTGTTCAGCAATATCCAGGTGCCGTCTCCCATGTCGAGCAATCGCCACAGCTGGGAGTCGCCCTCGTCGGAGCCCTGGAGAATCGCCGGCGCGTCGGCGAGTCCGGATTCCTGGCCCAGATAGGTACGCGTGAGGCTGTGCAGGACGCGATAGTGTCCCGGGTCGTCACCGGCGGCCAGGAACCGGAAATTGTGCGCGCTCTGCTCGGACCGGGCGAACGTCCTGGTCTTGAGGCGACTGCTGCCGGGCCGCGTCCCCGCGCCCGAAGGGTAGGGGGAACGGGTGCTGGAGGCGCTTCTGAGATTCTGCGTCGTTCGCGGAACGGCCTTCGCCTGCCGCGCCGGTTGGGACGTCGTGCACCGCGGGTCCTCGGTGAGATAGGAGAAGTCGTATTCGACGGGAAGGTGGTCCGACATTTCGAAGTCGGTCATCGGCGTCCCGAACCCGTACCCCCTGTAGAGCGCCGGGGTGACGCCGTTCCGGGTGACGGCGTAGTCGATGGTGCGTCCCGTGACGGGCCGGGTGGGTCCGCTGGAGGGCAGTACGTCGAACTGAGGGGCGTCGCCGCCGAGGGCGTTCAGCAGTCCCGCCTGCCCGTAGACCTCCATGTTGTAGTCGCCGAGGACCACCCAGCGCAGCGGCTGTCCGTTCGGGCCGGCGTTCTCCATACGACTCCTGATGTTCCTCAGCATCGTGACGTTGTCCGTGCCGCCTGCTGCGGCCCCGTGCCAGGTGAAGTAGACGACCCCGCAATAGTTGACGCCGAGCGCGGGACGGGACTTGCCCTCGTGAACGCCGTTCCGGGTCGCTCCGGGGACGACGAATATCTCGTCCCTGCGGACACTTCTCCGCGTCCAGACGGCCAGATTGATCTTCTCCGGGTTGCCGGAACCGGTGTCGACGTTCGTGTTCAGCCAGTAGAGGTAACCTCCGCCGCGGCCTCCACTGGTCCGGCTGAGCCAGATCTCCTCGACGGGAGGCGCGTTCGTGCTGCCGTCGCGCATCCTCTTGACGTAGTCGGCCTGCGCGATCGTGTCCTTGCTCCAATAGTGCCGGTCGGCGGGATAGCCGGTCTCCTGCAGGGCCAGGATGTCGTTCTCCCTGGGAGGACTCTCCCGGGTGTGCAAAGCGGGCAGCGCGGTCGCGTACCTGTCGCCCCGCTGCGGCGAGGACGCGCCGGCCATGTTCCAGGTGGCCGCCTTGATCTCGACGAGCTCCGGGTCACGTGGGGGGAGCTCGCCGCCGGCGTCGCGGAGGAACAGCGACTGCCGGTGTCCGACGTCGAGGGCGGCCACTCCGTTGCCCTGGTAGTTCAGGGTCTCTTGTCCGGTCCAGTCGGTGATCGCCTGCCCGTTCTGGCTCAGGGGCAGGAACGCGTGTGGGTCGGAGCCGTCCGATCCGAACTGGAAGGCGGTGCCGGCCTGGGCGCCGTACGGCCGGTACGGCTCGAACGGGCCGCCGGCGGTGGTCTGCTTGCTCAGCGTGTTGTCGTAGAAGACGTTCTGCGGTCCGGAGGAGCCGGCCCACTTGCCCGCCTTGGGCCCGGCCGCCCACCAGATCGGATACCAGGTGCCCGCGTCCATCTCGCCGCCCTCGCCACCGCAGTTGGCGGAGCAACTGGCCGAGCGGTGCTCGTAGGGGACTCGCACCGTGTTCTGCTCGAACAGGTTGTCGTGCTCCCAGCCGCCGTGCAGGTTCAGGTCGGAGTCGAGGTCGTTGCGGAAGGCGACGTTGCCGCCCGCCGACCACTGGAAGGTGAAGTGGCGCAGGTCGCGGCTGAGGTTGTGCGCCCACAACGAGTCCCACACGCGGCTGCCACGCAGGTAACCGTTGCCGCCCTTGCCCTTGTTCCAGGCGCCGTCGAAGCTGTTGCGCTCGATCTGCAGGTTGCGCGCCACCTCGGTGACGATCGGGTGCGAGCCGGTCATCGTGGCCTTGAGCCCGCGCGCCCAGCTGTTCGCCGCCCACTTGAACACGATGCCGTGCATGGCGTACTCGGGCGCCAGGTTGCCGTAGTTGTGCACGGCCTGCTCGGGAGTGAGCGAGTACGTCTCCTGGCCGCCGATCTTCGGCAGGCCGTTCATGTCCTGGGTGAAGGAGAAGTCCTCGAACCCGACACCCTCGACCACCTTCAGCGGCGTGACCTTGCTGGCGTACGGGGTGCCGTTGCCGTTCAGCGGTTCGGAGCCGTCCGATTCGGAGTTCACCGGCAGGTCCCACCTCAGCGGCCGGTCCAGCGTGATGGTCTTGGCCGTGGCGTCCATGCGGCTGAGCCGGAACATCTCCTGCCGCATGTGGAGCGCCTCGATCATGCTCTGCTCGGTGATGCCCTGCTGCGCGTAGAACTTCCTGCTGTTGGCCGCGCCCACCCAGACATAGCCGCCGGGCCTGAACCTGGTCATGTCGGCCTTCGCGTCCAGCCGCACGACCGTGCCTCCCGCTCGTGCCGAGAAGCCCGGGTCATCGGCCGCGGCGGCCACCTTGAAGCCGGAGACCCAGTGCTGGTTGACGCTGCCCTCGTAGAGGTCCTTGCGCATGGGCAGGCTGGAGGCCAGCTCCCAGTCGTCCTTGTACCGGGTCGCCACCTCCCGGGTCTGGACGCGGAACATGCCACGCCCAGGCCAGATCCAGCCACCGTTGCCGATGTCGGGGGCGGTGCCGGCAATCATGCTCTCCTGGTCCCACCGGCCGTTGATCACCTGGTCGTAGCGGGTCTGGAGGCCCGGCCTGAACACCAGCCTGGTGCCGCCGTCGCCGGAGCCCTTGCCGCGTACGATCAGAAATCCCGCGTCTACGTAGATCTGCCGGGTGATGTCGATCCGGCCTGCCGGGAGCTCGATGAGCGAGAGCCGGTTGAAGTTGGCGTTCGGCGAGCAGTCGCTCTTGATGTGGTCGATCGCCTTCTGCAGTCCGGCGGTGTCGTCGGTCCCGTCGTCCGCCGTCACCCCGTAGGAGGAGGCGAGCTTCTCCGGCGAGATACGGCAGGAGGCGTCGTCGGTCAGATCCGCATCGCCCTCAGGCAGCTCCTGGCCGCCTCGGTACCCGGCGCGTGACCAGTCCGGCAGTCCGGCCGGCGGGGCCGTGCGGTTGTCGTGACTCAGGTCAGGGCCGGACGCCCCAGGCCCGGCCCACGGCGGGTCCTCCGCCGTGGCAGGTGCGGTCACGGACGTCGGGGAGGCGGACGCCCCCCACGCCGCCGAGGTGATGCCCGGCGACGACAACGAGAGCAGCAGGACGCACACCATGGCCGCCGCTGGTCGGACCATTCTCACGTGATCTCTCCGAGAAGGACGCGGACGCCGGGATCCGGCGCCGGTGACGATGACGATGTCCGGCTGAGCGTTCGCCGGCTTCACCACTGCGGGGCCGACGGCGTGGGCATCGCCGCGAAGTCGTAGACCTTCTTCCACAGCACGCCGCTCTTGCCGCCGGCCGAACCGTTGATGACGTAGTAGAGATCGGTACCGGCCACCACGGCCAGCGGGGTTCTGCCGGGTGAGAGCGCGAAGCTGTTCTCCTCGTAGTAGCCGCTCCACCCGCCGTCGCGCGAGATCATGTAACTGCCGATGGTGTTGTCACGGTCCTCGGTGATGGTGATGACGCCGTAGCCGCTTCGGGAGAGCGCGACGGACGGGCCGTTCCTCGTGTAGCCCGGGGTGCCTGTCGCATAGACCCGGAACGGATTCGTCCAGTTGCCGGTCCCGTACCGCTGCCGCGACATGTACACGTAGTTGTCGGTGCCCGTGAAGGCGAGCACGACCTGGTTCCAGGGAGCGGGGTCGGCGCTGGTGCCCACCTGGGCGGCCAGTCCCGGCGCGTCCTTGCTCCGCGCGCCCGGCACGACGCTGGGCGAGCTGTAGGTGCCGGTGTCGCCGTTGTAGTACATCGTCCAGATGTCGTCGGTGGACTGGCTGTTCCAGGCGAGCATGAAGGAGTTGCCGGGGAGCGCGGCAGCCGCCACGGGCTCGGTGTCGGTGGTGCGCGTGTCGTTGGGGATCCTGGTCCAGCTGGGCAGGGTGGCGGGTAGCTGGTAGCTCGGGCTGAGCTGGACGCGGTGCTGGTAGACGTGGCCCTCGGTGCCGGTGTGGAAGATCCGGAAGTTGCCGCGGCCCCCGTCGTCCGTCCAGATCACCCGCGGAGGCGTCCATGTCTGCGCGTTGGGCAGCGAGTACGCGGGCCCGTTGTTCAACGAGATCCAGATGGAGTCGTTGTCCGCGCCGCGCCAGGCGTGCAGGATGTTGCCGCGGTCGTCGCGCGCCTCTCCCGGAGTGGACCTGCTGGTGATCTGACCGCCGGCGTAGGTCACCGGCTGCCAGTTGGACCCCTCACCGGGGAAGCCCCAGGAGCTGATCGAGGCGCCGCCGTCGTCGGCCGAGGCCGGCGCCGTCATTCCACCGGCGGCGGCGATCAGCGACACGGCCGCGATGAGCAGCCTCTTCTTGACGAACATCTCTTCTCCCGCATCGTCTCTCGAATCGACGGCCATCGCGCCGTTGGCCCGGCGGTGACTCATGGACCGTCGTTACAGAGACAAAGTGCGGGCGGCCGCTCGTGACATGACGCTCGTCACATCACCATCCCGCTCGCGGACGACGGCGGGCCGCGGATCCTCAGGCCGTGAGCGCCGCGCCTTCGAGCAGCGTGGTGCGGATCTGCTTGCGTGACGAGATGCCGAGCTTCGCGAAGACCTTGCGCAGGTGCCATTCGACGGTGTGCGGGCTGATGAAGAGCTGAGCGCCGATCTCGGGGTTCGTCAGCCCGTCGCCGGCCAGGCGCGCTATCTGCGCCTCCTGGGCGGTGAGAGTCGCGCGTGCCTCGACGGTGCGCTTGCGTACCGTCTCACCGGTGGCCTGGAGCTCGCGCCGGGCGCGTTCCGCGAACGCCTCGGCCCCCATGTCGCCGAGCAGCTCGTATGCGATGCCCAACTGCTCGCGTGCGTCGAGGCGGCGGTTCTCCCGGCGCAGCCACTCGCCGTAGAGCAGCCGGGTGCGGGCGAGCGTCGTCCGGACCTCGGTGCGGCCGAGCCGCTCGATCGCCTCGCGGTAGAGAACGTCGGCGTCCGCTCCGTCGCTCACCTGGGCCCGTACGCACGCCGAGGTCCCGAGGGCCCAGTCGGTGCCGCTGGCTCGGGCCATCTCGTCGAGGCGCCAGGCGACCTCGGCCGCCCGAGCGGGCCTCCCGCTCCGGACGGCGGCCTCGACGAGTTCGACCGTGGACCTGATGGCCGTCCCGCCGAGCTCCTGCGGGTGCTCGAAGGCTCGCTCGGCGGCGACGTACGCCTCCTCGTACCGGCCGAGGCCGTTGCAGAGCACCGCACTCGCCCATTGGGTGGCGGTCACCACCTTGCCTTCTCCCTGGATGGCCGGGTCCCGCATGATCGCTGCGCTCACCTGACGCGTCGCGGCCTCCCGGCCTCTCCACGGTTCGAGTACCAGGGCCGCGTACTGGGCCAGGTAGCGGCTGCCCGTCACCTCGCCGATCGTCACCGCCTCGGCGACCAGCGCGTCGGCCAGGGCGAACTCACCGGCGAGGACCCTGTTCGACACGAGCATGTGGAGGGCGGAGGGCAGCACCGACAGTGCGCCCGCCTCGCGTGCCAGATCGACCAGTCTCGCGGAGAGCACCGACCAACTGTCGAAGTCCCAGACGTTATGGGCCATCCGGGACGCGAACGGCAGCCAGCCAAGGCCCTGTTCCCTGGAGACCCCTTCGGCGCGGAAGGACTCCAGAGCCCGCAGCACCATCGGCACGCCCGCGGCGGAACCCTCGGTGAGCGCCACGCCCACGCCGTTCAGGAGCAGGTCGTTGCGCTCGGGCGGCGGCCCCGGCGGTGCGGCGAGCAGCGCCTCGGCGATGTCCACCACCTGGGCGCCGCTCGGCAGCCGGCCCGCGTTCATGGCCGCGTTCAACGTGTCGCGGTAGGTCTCGCGGGCCAGCCCGGCGTCCAGCGGCGCCAGGCGCTCACCGGCTCTGAGCAGCAGCGGGAAGGCGGAACCGGCGCTCCTGGAGGCGAACGCGATCTGACCGCGCAGCAGGTCCGCCTGGGCGAGTTCGTGTTCGTCCAGAGTGCTGAGTTCGGCTGCGTCCAGCAGTTCGAGCGCGGCGTCGTACCCGCCGGCCTGGTACTTGGCCCGTGCCGCCGCCAAGGCCCTGGCGCCGCGGCGCGCAGGATCGGGGGTCAGCTCGGCTGCCCGCTCGTGGAACGCCGCCGCCGCGGCGACTCCGCCGCGCGCCTGCGCCCGATCCGCCGAGCGCTCCAACTCGGCGGCCACCGTCTCGTCGGGGCCGGCCGTCGCGTTGGCGAGGTGCCACGCCCGGCGATCGGGGTCCGCGCGGGGATCGGTCGCGTCGGCCAGCGCGCGGTGGACGTCCTGCCGGTCCTGCGGGGACGCGACGCGGTAGGCCGCCGAGCGCATGAGGGGATGGCGGAAACGCACCCGCGTACCGATGGCGATCAGCCCCGCCGCCTCGGCCGGCGACGCGGCGGAGACCTCGATGCCCAGCAACTCCGCCGCGCGAGTCAGCAGGGTCACATCCCCGACCGGCTCGGCCGCCGCGATGAGCAGCAGCCGCTGTGTCTCGGCCGGCAACGACCGGACGCGCCGCAGGAAGCCCTGCTCGATCTGACTGGCCAGCGGTCGCGCGTCGGGCCGCCCGAATCCACCCGCCAGCTCCGCCGGCGCCAGCCCCCGGGGCAGTTCGAGCAGGGCCAGCGGGTTTCCCTGCGTCTCGACGACGATCCGGTCCCGGACCTGCTCGTCGAGTCGTCCAGGAGTCACGGAGTCCAGCAGGGCGCGGGCGTCGCTGTCGCTCAACCGTCCCACGTCGAGCTGGGGCAGCCCTTTCAGCTCCGGTCCGAGGTGGTGCTCGCGCACCGCGAACACCAGCCCGATCGGCTCCGCGAGCAGGCGCCGCGCGACGAAGGCGAGGGTCTGCGCGGAGACCTGGTCGAGCCACTGCGCGTCATCGACGAGGCAGACCAGCGGCCCTTTCTCGGCCACGTCGGCGAGCAGGCTGAGCACCGCGAGCCCGACCAGGAAGCGGTCCGGAGGAGTTCCCGCGCTCAGGCCGAACGCCGTCCCGAGCGCGTCGCGTTGCGGGCCCGGCAGGCGACCCAGATGCTCCAGGAACGGCGAGCACAGCTGATGCAGCCCGCCGAAGGCCAGCTCCATCTCGGATTCCACGCCGGTCGCTCTGCTGATCCGGCAGCCGGACGCGCTGTCCCGCGCGTACTCCAGCAGCGCCGTCTTGCCGATGCCGGCCTCGCCGCGCAGAACCAGGACCGAGCTGTGGCCGTCCTGCACCGTCGCCACGAGCTGATCCAGCGTCTCGCACTCCGGCTGCCGCCCGCGAAGTTGCGACCCGGGACCTCTGCTTGCCATGGCACTGCCCCCGACGATCATCTGTTCGTTGCCCCATGACCGCTGAACATGGGGAGAAACCGGCGCTACATCCTAGATGGAGACGTAACCTACCGTTCTGCCATTAAGCCCAGCAATCTGCTGGTGACACCGGCCGCAGGGTGAGCCGGGTGGTCGCGGAGCATCCCACGGTCCGAAGCGCCTCCGCTGCCCCGACGCCCGCCACGGTGCGGGCCAGGGTAGCGACCACGGTGTTCCCAGGGCGCGATGGAGCAGCACGGGCAGCGACCGTGATCGCAGTGGCATCACCGGATGCCAGCTGTCGAACGGAGCCGCCATCGTGACCATGAGCCTGTTGGAGTCGTGCGAAGGCCACGCGGAGCAGACCCATGACCGGTCGATCACACATGGGGACGGAGACGATCCGGCGTTCGTCAGCGCCGCGCCCCGGCTTCTCACGATCGGCCTGCGCGTCCTGCAGGACGTGGGCGAAGCCGAGGACGTGGTGCAGGAGACGTGGCTGCGTTGGGCCCGTGCCGATCGGTCGGTCGTCATCAGCCCGCCGGCGTTCCTCGCGCTGACCACCACGAGGCTCGCCATCAACGTCGCCCGGTCCGCCCGCAGGCGCCGAGAGACCTCCGCCGGCTCCTGGCTCCCCGAGACGGCTGACCTCGCCGCCGGGCCCGAGACGGCGGCCGAACGACGAGAGGCGGTCGACACCGCGATCCGGCTGCTGCTGGAGAGGCTGACACCCGCCGAACGAGCCGTCTATCTCCTGCGCACGGCCTTCGACTACCCCTACCGCCAGATCTCCGAGCTCCTCCACCTCGGCGAAGACCATGCGCGGCAACTCCTGCGACGCGCGCGCAACCACCTCGCCACCGGGCGACGCCACCAGGTGAGCACCACCGCGCACCGGCGCCTCGTACGGACGTTCGTCGCCGCCGCCCAGTCCGGCGACCTCGCCGAGCTGGAAGAAGTGCTCGCCGCCGACATCGTCCGCTGAGTTTGATCGCATTTGCAGCGATCTGTCACAGATCACGACGCCGTCCGGTCTTTCGGGGTGAATCGGACGCCGAAAAAGCGACAGGAGCGTGAGCGTGCCCTCGACCATGACCACCATCCGGATCCGGGTCAGGATGAGCTCACGGCCCGTCGACGAGCCGCATCGCGCGTCGAGCCAGCTCGAGCTCCTCTTCGATCTCACCTTCGTGGTCGCGGTCGCGGCCGTCACGGCGCAGTTCGCGCACGTCATCGCCGAAGGTCATGGCCTGACCGGGCTGGTCCCGTTCCTCCAGGTGTTCTTCGCCATCTGGTGGGCGTGGATGAACTTCACCTGGTTCGCCTCGTCGTACGACACCGACGACGTTCCCTACCGGCTGCTGACCATGGTGCAGATGGCGGGGGTGCTGGTCCTCGCCGTCGGCGTGCCCGCCGCGGCCGGCCACTCCGACTACGGGGTCATCACCCTGGGCTACCTCATCATGAGGATCGGGCTCGTCGCCCAATGGCTGAGGGCCGCGTTCGAAGACCCGGCGAGCCGCCGTACGGGGCTCCGCTACGCCGCGGGCATAGGTCTGGCCGAGCTGGGCTGGTTGCTCCGGCTCGCTCTCCTGGACGCCGGCCTCCTGCCGGCCTCACTCCAGCTGCCGTTCTTCGCCTGCCTGGTCGCCCTGGAGCTGGCGGTGCCGTGGTGGGCGGAGCGGGTCAGGGCGACCACCTGGCACCCGCAGCACATCGCCGAGCGCTACGGCCTGTTCACGATCATTCTGCTGGGCGAGAGTGTCCTGGCCGCGAGCAGAGGGGTCGAAGGGGCGCTCGAAGCGGCTCCCCTCGTCGTCATCGCCGGATCCGGCCTCGTCCTGCTGTTCGCTCTGTGGTGGCTGTACTTCCTGGTCGAGGCAGGGGAGGGGCTCAGCGAGCGGCGTCACCGGTCGTACTGGTGGGGGTACGGCCACTTCGGCATCTTCGCCGCGCTGGCGGCCCTCGGCGCCGGGCTGGAGGTGGCGGTGGAGCAGAGCGGGCGCCAGGTGGCGGCATCGCCGATGGCGATCGGCTACGCGGTCGCCGTCCCGGTCGGGGTGTATCTCATCCTGCTCCGGGCGGTGCATGCGCTGGTCGACGCGGACTCCGTCGTCCCCCGCACTGCCGTGGCAGGGTGCGTCGGCGCCGTCGTGTTGTCGCCGCTCGCGGCGCCGTGGATCGGGGTGGCCGCCGTGGTCGCGCTGATCGCGGCGGCCTGCGTCGCGCTGGTCGCCGTCGCCATCTGGGCGGCACGTAGCTGAAGGAGCATCATGCACGCGTCAGAGAACAGAATCGCCACGTCCGTCCTGGTCATCGGGACGGGAGGGGCCGGGCTGCGGGCGGCCGTCGAACTCGCCGAGCGCGGGGTGGATGTCCTCGCGGTCGGCAAACGGCCGAAGGCGGACGCACACACCTCGCTCGCGGCAGGCGGCATCAACGCGGCCCTCGCCACGATGGACCCCGAGGACACCTGGCAGCAGCACGCGGCCGACACTCTCAAGGAGAGTTACCTGCTGGCCAACCCCGAGACGGTGCGCATCGTCACCGAGGGGGCCGCGCGTGGCATCGAGGACCTCGTGCGGTACGGCATGCCGTTCGCACGCGAGCGGGACGGGCGGATCTCCCAGCGCTTCTTCGGCGCCCACACCTTCCGGCGCACCTCGTACGCGGGGGACTACACCGGACTGGAGATCCAGCGCACGCTGATCAACCGGGCGGCCCAGCTCGACGTCCGCGTCCTCGACACGGTGTACATCACGCGGATTCTCGTGCGCGACAACGCGGTCTTCGGCGCGTACGGGTTCGACCTGACCGACGGCAGCCGCTACGTCATCCATGCCGATGCGGTGATCCTGGCCGCGGGCGGGCACACCAGGATCTGGCGGCGCACCTCCTCCCGGCGTGATGAGAACACCGGCGACTCCTTCCGCCTGGCCGTCCTGGCCGGCTGCCGCATCCGCGACCCCGAGCTGGTGCAGTTCCACCCCTCTGGTCTCATCGCGCCGGAGAACGCGGCGGGCACGCTCGTCTCCGAGGCGGCACGGGGCGAGGGCGGGGTCCTGCGCAACCGGCTCGGCGAGCGGTTCATGTCCCGGTATGACCCGGAGCGGATGGAGTTGTCCACGCGCGATCGGGTCGCGCTGGCCGCGTACACAGAGATCAAGGAAGGTCGCGGCACCCCGGACGGCGGCGTGTGGCTGGACGTGTCGCATCTGCCGCGCGAGACGATCATGACGCGGCTGCCGCGCGTCTACCAGACGCTCCTGGAGCTGCAGATGCTCGACATCACCAAGGAGCCGATCGAGGTCGCGCCGACCGCGCACTACTCGATGGGCGGGGTCTGGGTACGTCCCGAGGACCACGGCACGGACGTCGACGGCCTGTACGCGATCGGGGAGGCGGCCAGCGGCCTGCACGGCGCCAACCGCCTGGGCGGCAACTCCCTCATCGAGCTGCTCGTCTTCGGCCGCATCGTCGGCCGGGCGGCGGCGGAGTATTCCGCGGGTCTCGGCGCGCAGCGACGCTCCGCCGAGGCGTTCGCCGCGGCGCGGCAGGAAGTGGACGAGCTCCTGTCCGCCGACGGCCCGGAGAACGTGCGGTCGCTGCAGCGAGCGCTCCGCGACATCATGACGGAGCACGCCGGAGTGGTACGCGACGAGGGCGGCCTGCGAAAAGGCCTCGCCGAGCTGGCAGGGGTCGAGGCGCGCATCAGCGGGATGGGCGTGCACCCGGACATCGCCGGCTTCCAGGACCTGGCCCATGCCTTCGATCTGAAGTCCGCGGCGCTCGCCGCGCACGCGACCATCGAAACCGCGATCGAGCGCCGCGAGACCCGCGGCTGCCACAACCGCTCCGACTACCCGGAACTCGACCCCGCACTGCAGGTCAACCTCGTGTGGTCCGGCCCCGGATCGGTGGAGCGGGAGAGCATCCCGCCGATTCCCGCCGAGATCGCGGCGCTCATGCGCGAGGTCTCAACCGTGGGAAAGCTCGTCGAATAGCCGGATCTTGTCACAAATGCCGTGGCTGCCCTGTCTTAGCTGGCGGTTCGGGGTCCGGCCAATCCTGATCGAGTCGATGCCCGCCAGATCGCCGTATAGATCCCTTGGAGGAGACATGAGCACCCCGAACGGTGAGAACGAGTTCCTGTACGAGCTCCACGTCGAGATCGAGGAGGAGCTGATCATCGCCGAGGCCAGCCACCCGGAGGAGGAGGTGGGGCAGCCGGTCACCGAGTGGCTGTACGACCCGACGGACGTCGATCGCGAGAAGATCGCTCTGCGGGGCCTGCGCGACGCGGTCGAGGTGCTGGAAGGCGGCTCGCGGCCGGGTGACGACGTTGCCTGAGCCGCGGATCGGCACGCTCGGCAGCCTCCGTGAGCACCTGCAGTGGGCGATCGAGCTGGAGCACGCGACGCTGCCGCCGTACCTGACTGCGCTGTACTCCCTCGACCCGGAGCGCAACCCGGCGGCCGTCGAGGTGGTGAGCAGCGTCTTCGTGGAGGAGATGCTGCACTTGGCGCTGGCGGCGAACCTGCTCAACGCCGTCGGCGGCACGCCGCGGCTCGACACGCCCGAGATGCTGCCGCCGCACCCGCGCAAGTTGCCCCACGGCGATCTGGAGGTGTCGCTGGTGCCGTTCGGCGCGGAGGCGCTGGAGATGTTCCTGCGCCTGGAACAGCCCGCGCCGCCCGGCGCGCCGCCGGAGGACGACGGCTACGAGACCATCGGGCAGTTCTACGCCGCGATCGAGCAGGGGTTGCGCCATCTGTGCGGAACGCTCGGCGAGAAGGAGGTGTTCTGCGGCGACCCGGCCCGGCAGGTGAGCGGCGCCCACTTCCGTCACACCGGCGGCAGACTCGTCGCCGTCACCGACCTCGCCTCCGCACTGGACGCGCTTGAGGAGATCGTCGAGCAGGGGGAGGGCACCGCCCGCGGCGAGGTCTGGGACGGTGACCAGGACGAGGTCGCCCATTACTACCGCTTCATGGAGCTGAAGCTCGGCCGCCGCTACCGGCGCGGGGACACCCCTGAGTCCGGACCCACCGGTGAAGAGCTCTCGGTGGATCTCACCGGGGTGTTCCCCATGACGCCCGACCCTGCGGACCGCGCCGCGCAGGAGGAGTTCGACCACACCTACTGCGCCATCCTCCATCTGCTGGAGCTGGCCTTCAACGGCAGCCCCAGGATGCTCGCCGTCGCCACCGGGGAGATGTACGCGCTCAAGGCCCAGGCGCAGGGGCTGATGCGGCGGGGCGGCCTCACCTTCGAGTACGTCCCGCCTGAGCTGCGCCGCTGGAGCGCGGGCGACCACCAGCGGATCGTCGTGCTCCGGGACGGGCCGTACGTCGTGTACGGTCGCGTCCCCCTGCGGCGCAAGCGGAAGATCGTCTCCGCCGAGCAGAAGAACGCGCTCACCTGGAGGACCGGCGAGCTGCTGGAGACCGAGGAAACCTATGCGCTGTGCCGCTGCGGCCGTTCGGGCGCCAAGCCGTTCTGCGACGGGACTCACGCCGTGATCGGTTTCGACGGCACGGAGGCCGCGCCGATGCGGCCCTACCAGGAGTTGCAGCACGTGCACGACGGCGTCGGCATCTCCGCGCGGCGGGTGGGCGAGCTGTGCGTGCACGCCGCCTTCTGCATCGGCCGGACCAGGCCCATCGCCAAGATGCTCGACGACACCGCCGACAGCGACGTGCGCTCCGCCGTCATGGGCCGCATCGATCACTGCCCCTCCGGGTCCTACAGCTATGCCCTCGAACGTGGCGGCGAGACGATCGAGGCCGACCTCCCGCGCGCCGTCTCGGTGCTGGAGGAGGAGGACGGCCTGGCCGGCGCGCTGTGGGTGACCGGTGGAATCCCCGTCACCCGATCGGACGGCCTACCGCTGGAGACCAGGAACCGGATGACGCTGTGTCGTTGCGGTCACTCCGGCAACAAACCGCTCTGCGACGGCACCCATCGCGAGATCGGCTTTCACGAGTGAACAACCAGAGAGGCAATCCCATGAACCAACCAGTCGTTCTCCTCGTCCACGGCGCCTTCGCCGAGTCGGCCGGCTGGAACCGCGTCATCCAGCGCCTGCGCGGCCACCAGCTCACCACGGTCGCCGTGGCCAACCCGCTGCGCTTCATGGCCGAGCGCGCGGACTCGCGCGGCACCCGCGAGGTCGCCGGCGCCTCCCACGCGCTCGCGGCCTCCCGGCCCGACGCCGTGACAGCGACTATCCTCGACGCGGCGGACCGCGTGCGAGGCTGACGAACCCCTGTTCAGGCCGACGGGCGAATCGATGTGGGGCACATGAACACGGAATCCCTGGAACAGGCGGAGGCTCTCGATCGGGCGGCGTCCGCCTTCATCGAGCTGCGCCCGCGGCTGTTCGGCATCGCCTACCGGATGCTGGGCAGCGCGGCCGAGGCCGAGGACATCGTCCAGGAGGTGTGGCTGCGCTGGCAGGACACCGACCGCGAGACCATCGAGAACCCGCCGGCCTTCCTGGCGCTGGTCACCACCCGGCTGGCCATCAACCTGGCGAAGTCGGCGCGCGTGCGGCGGGAGTCCTACATCGGCCCCTGGCTGCCGGAACCCGTGGACACCAGTCTTGACCCCACTGTCGGCGCCGAACGCGGCGAAGCGCTGGAGCTGGCCTTTCTGCTCCTGCTGGAGAGGCTCAATCCCACCGAGCGCGCCGCCTACGTCCTGCGCGAGGCCTTCGACTACCCCTATCCGCAGATAGCGGAGATCCTGCGGCTCACCCCGGTCAATGTCAGGCAGATCGTGAGCCGTGCCCGCAGGCGCGTGACCGCCGTCCGCCACGAGCCCATCGACAGGCTCCAGCACCGGCGCCTCCTGGAGACGTTCCTCGACGCCGCCCAGACGGGAAATGTCGGCGCCCTGGAGAAGCTCTTCGCCGCCGATGTCGTCAGCTCCTCCGACGGCGACGGCATCAGGGGATCGGCCAAGTTCCCCGTGCTGGGCAACGAGCGGGTGGCCAGGTTCGTGGCCGCGTTCTCGCCGCGGTTCTGGCCGGGCACCGCCGTCACGTGGGTCGAGATGAACGGGCTGCCAGGCGTGCTCGTCACCCGGGACGGCAGCGGCGTCGCCCTGCTCGCCATCGAGGCCTCCCAGGAGGGGATCCACCACCTGCTGTGGATTCTCAACCCGGCCAAGATCGAGGCCTTCGAGCGGTCTCGCAGCCGCTGTGTCACAACGTAACGGGCTGTCCGGTCTTATCTGCCAACGATGAAGGAGGCGGCAGATCATGACCGAGGCGGGCGCCGAGTCGCTGGCGGAGATGCTCGACGAACGGCAGCACCTGCTCGAGATCGCTCTGTGCATGTTCGGCTCGGACACCACGGCCGACCACGTCGTCCAGGAGACCTATCGCCGCTGGTACGCCCTCGACGAGGAGGAGCGCGCCGCCATCGCGGTGCCGCGCGCCTGGCTGACGCGGACAGCGGGAAGCATCTGCCTGGAGCTCGTCGCCGACCCCGACCCCGACCCCGACCACGTGCCCGGCGGCCGGGCGACGCGGGCCCAGCCCGTGCCGTACCCCGCCTCGCACCAGGCCGGGTACGGCCCGGAGATGCTCGCCAGGCACGAGCGGGTGGCCCGCCGGTTCGCCGCGGCCTGCCAGGCGGGCGACACCGAGGCGCTGCGGGAAGTCCTGGCCGCCGACGCGACCGTCGTCAGCGATGGCGGCGGCAAGGTGCGCGTCGCCGTACGGCCGACTTACGGTGCGGACGCGGTCGCGCGGGTCGTCACGGCGTTGCTGATCGATCAGCCAGGCACCGAGCCGGCCATCGGATCGGTGAACGGCAGGACGGGGCTCGTGCTGCGGCGGGCGGGCAAGGCCGTGGCCGTGGTCAGCGTGAGCGTGGCCGGGGCCGAGGTCACGGCGGTGTGGATCATCCTGAACCCCGACAAACTCCAGCATTGGCACTGAAGGGCATACCGGTGCCCGACCAGATCCTCTCCACTGACACGACAACGACGGGGTGGAATTCAGCCCGCTCTACTCCACGCGCGTCGCCGTGACCGCCGGCAGCTCTTCCCCCGGGCGGGCCAGCGGCCACGCAGGTCACCACGCACCTCCGGCACGCCTGCACCAAGCTCGGGATCAGCACGCTCCTCCTCGAACACGAGGCCGCCTGTCACAACCGAGGGGGGTTGCCTTGTCTTAGCTGACGACAGGGGCGCACCACAGCGTCCAGAGAGCCAGAAGGGTGCCAGCAATGAAAATCGTGGTGATCGGCGGGACCGGGCTCATCGGGTCGAAGCTGGTGAAGAAGCTGGGCGAGCACGGCCACGAGGCCGTGGCCGCGTCGCCGAACACCGGCGTCGACACGTTGACCGGGGAAGGTCTGGCCGAGGTGCTGAAGGGCGCCGAGGTCGTGATCGACGTGTCGAACTCGCCCTCGTTCGAGCGCGAGGCCGTCATGAAGTTCTTCCGGACCTCCACCGGCAACCTGCTGGCGGCCGAGGCGGCCGCGGGGGTAGGCCATCACGTGGCGGTGTCGATCGTGGGGACCGAGCGGATGCCGGAGAACGGCTACTTCGCGGCGAAGATCGCCCAGGAGCAGCTGATCGAGAAGTCGGGGATCCCGTTCTCGCTGGTGCACTCCACCCAGTTCTTCGAGTTCGCCCGCGGCATCGCCGACGAGGGCACGATCGACGGCAAGGTGCACATCGCGCCGGTGCTGTTCCAGCCGATCGCGGGCGACGACGTGGCCCAGGCGGTCGGCAGGACCGCGGTGGGGACGCCGCTGAACGGCCGGATCGAGATCGCCGGACCGACCCAGTACAAGATGGACGAGTTCTTCCGCAAGGCGCTGGCCGCCTGGGGCGACACCCGCGAGGTCGTCGTCGACCCGCAGGCGCGCTACTTCGGCAGCGTGCTCGGCGAGCGGTCGCTGGTGCCCGCTGACGGCGCGCAGCTCGGCACCATCACCTACAAGGACTGGCTCGACCAGTCCGACGCGAAGTAGGGCGGGGCGATGGACAAGCCGCGATCGACCGCGTGGCAGACGGCGTTGACCGTGCTGCAGGAGGCGCAGCCTCCGTTCATCCCCGAGGGCGCGCACGCGATGACCGTGGTCATCGAGTACCCGCCCGGAGACCCCGGCGCGCCGCCGCATCGCCACCCGGGTCCCGCCTTCGGCGTCGTTCTCGACGGCGAGATGCTGATGGAGCTGGAAGGAGAGCCGGAGCGGGTGATCCGCGCCGGCGAGGCGTTCTGGGAGCCGGGTGGCGACGTCATCCACTACCAGGACGGCAACAATCGCGACGATGTCCCGGTACGGTTCACGGTCACCATGCTGTGCGAGCCGGGCAGGCCGATGTTCACGCTGGTGGAAGAGGCCGAGCTGGCCCAGCGCAAGGACCGCCGCGCGCCACGCCCGTCCTGAACCCCGGCGAAGTATCCGCAGCGTGACGGCACCGGCTGCCGTCGTCGCTGCCTGATCCCAGGATCGAACCAGGCCGCCGGCCCACCGGCCGGCGGCCCGATCCGCCATGCCAACAACCCGAGGTTTGACACGAATGAACCATGAACGACCGGTTCGGATCGGCACGCTCGGCAGCCTGCGTGAGCACCTGCAGTGGGCGATCGAGCTGGAGCACGCGACGCTGCCGCCGTACCTGACTGCGCTGTACTCCCTCGACCCGGAGCGCAACCCGGCGGCCGTCGAGGTGGTGAGCGGCGTCTTCGTGGAGGAGATGCTGCACTTGGCGCTGGCGGCGAACCTGCTCAACGCCGTCGGCGGCACGCCGCGGCTCGACACGCCCGAGATGCTGCCGCCGCACCCGCGCAAGTTGCCCCACGGCGATCTGGAGGTGTCGCTGGTGCCGTTCGGCGCGGAGGCGCTGGAGATGTTCCTGCGCCTGGAACAGCCCGCGCCGCCCGGCGCGCCGCCGGAGGACGACGGCTACGAGACCATCGGGCAGTTCTACGCCGCGATCGAGCAGGGGTTGCGCCATCTGTGCAAAACGCTCGGCGAGAAGGAGGTGTTCTGCGGCGACCCGGCCCGGCAGGTGAGCGGCGCCCACTTCCGTCACACTGCCGGATCGTTGTTCGCCGTCGAGGATCTGGAGTCCGCGCTCGGCGCGCTGAAGGAGATCGTCGAGCAGGGGGAGGGCAGCGCCCGCGGCGAGGTCTGGGACGGCGACCAGGACGTCCTCCACCCCGAGCGGAAAGAGGTCGCCCACTACTACCGCTTTCAGGAGCTCAAGCTCGGCCGCCGTTACCAGCGGGGCGACACCCCGAAGACCGGCCCGACCGGGGAGAAGGTCGGCGTCGACCCGGACGGCGTGCTGCCGATGACACCCGACCCGCGGCCCGCCGAGCCGGGCAGTGCCGTACGGGCGGCGCAGGATCTGTTCGACACCACCTACAGCACCCTGCTGAACCTGCTGGAGCAGGCATTCAACGGCGACCCGAAGCGGCTCACGGACGCCACCCGCACCATGTTCACGCTCAGGGCCCAGGCGCAGGCCCTGATGGCGCTGCCCGGCGGCGCCGGTCCCACCTTCGCCTACGTGCCGCCCGAAGCACGCGGCTGATCCAGGAAACCTCTCCGCTGCCGCGTGGGCGGCGGAGAGGACAGGAGTCACCGGGTTCGCGTGACCAGCTCGCCGATCTCGGGGAGGACGGCGTCCGCGACCGTGATCTTCCGCTGGATGAGCCCGTTGGCGTGGAACAGGTCGGCGGCGTGCTGCTGCTCGGCGACGAACTCCGCGCTGACCGGGTGCAGCCCCCACGGGCGGGTGCGCAGCGCGTGCTCCCACGCGTCGAGGTCGCCGTCGAACAGGGCCGCGGCCTCGCGCGGGTGCTCCTCCGTCCAGTTGTCCGCCCGTTGCAGCGCGGTGACGATCCTGGCCAGCTCCTCCGGCCGTTCCTGGGCGAAGTCGCGGCGGGTGAACCAGAGTGAGCGGTGGCTGAACAGGCCCTCGGTCTCCACCAGCGTCCGGGTGCGCGACTCGACCGGCGTCAGGTACGGGTAGGAGCCCACCCAGGCGTCCACGTCGCCGTTCACCAGCAGCTCGGCGGCGTTGCCGTAGGCGTCCACCGGGACGATGTCGCCCCACCCGAGCCCGGCCCGCTCCAGCGCCAGCAGCAGCAGGGTGGTCTGCCAGGAGCCGTGCCCGAGCGCCACCCGCCTGCCCTTCAGCTCCGCCACCGAGCTGATCGGGGAGTCGTCCCGCACCACCAGGCGGCCGTTCTCGACCCGCGGCCCCGAGATCGCCACGTACACGATGTCGTGCCCCTTGGCCTGGGCGGTGACCGGGGGCGTGGAGCCGGTGCCGATGAAGTCGTATCCGCCGTCGAACAGGTGGTCGCCGTGTGCGGACGGCAGGGCCCGGGTGGGATCGACGCGCTCGTCCCGGCCGAGGGCGTTCAGGTCCACCCATTCGACGCCGGGCAGCAGGTCGCGGTGGCGGGCCACCCAGAGCGTGTTGTTCTGCGGGAAGAAGCCGACCTTGGTGGTCATCAGGAGCGTCCTTTCAGTAGTGGCAAAACGTGGCGGCCCACGCGGCGGGCCTCTTCGAGATGGGGGATCCCGGCCAGGATGAGGGCGTCCACCCCGAGGTCCAGCAGCCGGTCGAGGCGGTCGGCGACCTGGTGGTAGTCGCCGACCAGGCCGAAGGCCGGGCCGTCGCGCAGTTGGCTGAACCCGCCCCACACGTGGGGGGCGACCTCCAGGGCGCGGGGGTCGTCACCGGCTCCGGCGAGGAAGGCGCGGCTGCGTCGCACGCCGACGGAGTCGCCCTCGCCGGCGTCGCTCTCGCGCGGCCGGGCCCGCCAGCCGGCCTCGATCTCCGCCCACGCCTCCTCCTCGCTCTCCCGGGCCAGCAGGTCCACCCGCACGGCGAACCGGGGCGGCGTGGCACTGTGCGCGCGCACCGCGTCGAACTTCTCCTCCAGCGCCTCGAACGGCTCCAGCCAGGACAGGTAGTAGTCGGCGTGCCGTCCGGCGGCATCGATGGCGGCGGGGGAGGAGCCGGAGAAGAAGATCTCGGGGAACGGCTGCCCGGCCAGCTCCTCCGGCAGCCCGGCGTTCTCCACCTGGTAGAAGCGGCCACGGTGGGTGTGCCCGCCCTGCCAGACTCCCTTGAGCACGTCCAGGAACTCCGAGGTGCGGGCGTAGCGGTCGTCGTGGTCCACCTTGTCGCCCCACCACAGCTGCGCCGGGCCGCCGCCGCCGGAGATGACGTTGTAGACGATCCGGCCGCCGGTGGCCCGTTGCAGCGTGGCCGTCATCCGGGCGGCCTGGACGGGGTGCAGGAAGCCGGGCTGGAAGGCCACCATGAAGCGGTACGACGTGGTCTCGCGGGCCAGCGTCGCGGCGGCGGCCCACGGGTCGTCGGTGTGCGGGAAGTTCGGCAGCAGCCCGCCGGTGAAGCCGCTGTCTTCAGCGGCCCTGGCGACCTCGGCCATGTAGTCGGCGTGGCTGTAGCCGTCGTCCCGGCCGTCCCTGGTGCCGGGGGCGGTGCCGCCGGGGGCGAAACCGCCTCGGCTGCGGACGCGGCGGCGCAGCGAGGGCTGGTCGCCCTCCATGTGAATGCGCCAGTAGATGTCAACGGTCAACAGACCGCTCCTTCACGTGCTCGCCGAGGCGGTAGACGTCCTCGGTCTGGAGGAAGAACTCGGTGACGCCGAGCGCGGCGTACTCGTCGGCGGCCTCGATCGAGGGCAGGTGCACGCCGTAGCGCAGGCCGGGCAGCTCGGGGACGAGGGCCGCCAGGTCGTCACCGGCCACGAAGACGTGCACGTCGGCGTGGCGGCGCGACAGCTCCAGGGCCTCGGGCGAGACGCCCGACAGGTGCACCTCGGGGAAGGGCGGGGACGACAGCGGCGCGCCGAAGCCGCCCTTGACCACCTCGTAGAAGTCCCCGGCGAAGTCGAACGGGCCGCCGCCCCAGACGCCCTTGGCCACGGTGAGGAACTCGTCGGCGCGGGCGAACCGGGCGGCGCCGGTCAGGAAGTCGCCCTGCGCCCTGGCCACGGTCGGGTCCAGATCCACCGCGAGCCGCCAGCCGAGCCGTCCGGCGGAGAAACGCTGCAGGGACGCCGAGAGCTTGGCCGCGTAGACCGGGGTGGCCACGGCCGGGTGGAACTCGGCCACGACCCGCAGGTGGCGGGTGCGGCGCAGGGCGTTGGCGGCGACGGCGAGAGATTCCTGGCCTGCGGGGTCGAAGGGCGAGAGCGCGCCCGCCCACCCGGACAGGTCCGCGGCCACGGCGGCCCGCCCGGCGGGGTCGGTGAGCGCCGGCCGCACGTCGGTGACGAAGGCCGGCAGCTTGGCGGGGGCGGGGCTCGTGGTGGGCAGGACCAGGTGGAAGCGCGCGGTGCGGTGCGCCGTCATGCCGCCGCCCCCAGCGGGACCTCTTCCAGCAGGGCGTCGATGCGCGGGAGCAGCTCCCCGGCCAGCGGCTCGATCTGGCTGTCCAGCACGAACAGGCCGCGCGTGACGTGCCGCGCGCCGAGCACGCTCAGCACCGGGCGCAGGGCGTAGTCCACGGCCAGCAGGTGGCCGGGGGTGCCGCCGGTGGCGATCGGCACCACCGTCTTGCCGGCGAACGCGCCCTGCGGCAGGACGTCCAGGAACGCCTTCAGCAGGCCGGTGTAGGACGCCTTGTAGATCGGGGTGGCGACGACGATCGTGTCGGCCGCGGCCACCTGCGCGGTGGCGTGGGCCAGCTCGGGATGGGCGGTGTCGCCGCGCAACAGGGCCTCGGCGGGGAGGTCACGAAGGCGCAGTACGGTGGCGGGCCGGTCCAGCCGCCCGGCCAGGTGGTCGAGCAGGCGTACGGTGCGCGAGGCGGCCGATGGGCTGCCGGAGATGAGCAGGACGGACATGTCAGATCTTTCCTAGGGGTTCAGCGGAAACGGGCGGCGTCCGGGTCGGCCGCGGCGACTGGCCCGTCTCGTCGAGGAAGCCGGGCGGCGGCAGGTGGTACGGCGGCTCGGCGCCGGCCGGCAGGAGCGCAGGCTCCCGTTCGCGGGAGTCGAACTCCGCGCTGACCGCCGCGAGCGTCTCGGGCTGCTCGACCAGCGTGACCGCCGCCGTGGCCAGGTAGCGGGCGGCGGCCACCAGCCCGGCGTGTGCGATCGGGGTGCCGGTCGCCGCGGTGGCCGCCCACGAGTGCAGGGGCACCCCGAGCGGCACCACGGCCGCGACCAGGCTGAGGTGCGGGGCCGTCCAGCTCACCTCGGAGGTGTCGCTGGACGGGCCGCCGAGGTCAGGACCGGCGGGCGGGCGCAGCGGCAGCACCTTGTCGGCCAGGCCGGCGGGCGGCCGGCCGATCGCCGCCTGCAGCCGCCGCGCGAACGCGTGGTCGGCGTCGGTGAACACCGGCGGCCCCAGCTCGCTCATCGTGTGGTGCAGCAGCTCGGCGCCCGCCCGGTTGCCGAGCCCCTGCCGGATGGCGGTGACCAGGCGGTGCTCCAGCCGGGTCCCGCTGCCGGCGGCGGCGGCGTGGGCGCAGGTCACGACCTGGTCGTAGAGGGTCCTGGCGGCGGCGGCCGTGGACTCGCGGACATAGACCCAGACCGTCCGCAGGTCGGGGGTGACGTTGGGGGCGCCGCCGCCGCTGATCGTGTAGCTGACGCGGCCGGAGGGGGAGACGTGGCCGGCGCGCAGGCGCTCGACCATCTCCGTCAGTAGCAGCGCGCCGTCCAGGCCGCTGCGGGTGCCCAGCGGGTTCGAGCCGTGGCCGGGCGAGCCGAGGAAGGAGAACGTGGCCGAGTACAGGGCGCTGGTGACGTCCCAGCCGGTGCCGGTGACGGGGGCGGGGTGCCAGTCGAGGAAGGCGTCCAGCCCGTCGTAGGCGCCGTCGCGCACCGCGTACGCCTTCCCGACCAGGTGCTCCTCGCCGGTGGACGCGAACACCTTGATCGTGGCCCGGTTCCCCAGTGCCGTGGCGGCGGCGATGGCCGCGCCTGCCGACGCTGCCGCCAGGGCGTTGTGGCCGCAGCCGTGGCCGGGGCCGTAGGCGGGGGCGTACTCGTCGCCCTCGAACGCGACCGGCTCGTGCCGGGCCGCGCCGGCCCGCTGGGACAGGCCGGGCAGGGCGTCGTACTCGACGTTGAAGCCCAGCACCGGCCCGCGGTCGCCGTGGGTGGCGACGAACGCGGCAGGCAGGCCGGCCGTGCCCCACGCGATCGTGAAGCCGTGCGCGCGCAGGAGCGCGGCGGTGGCCGGCGCCGAGCGCCATTCGCGCAGCGACGGCTCGGCGTAGGCCCAGATCCGGTCGGCGAGCCCGGTCAGCGCGGCGGCGTTCTCGGCGATCCAGCCCGCCGCCGTCATGGCCCTCGTCATGGCACTGCTCACGGCACTGCTCACGGCACTGCTCCCGGGCGCCGTCATGGCGCCGCTCCCGCGTGGGCGTCCACGCCGAGGTCGGCGAGGAGCCGACGGCGCAGCTCGACGAAGTCGGGGTCGGTGCGGTCGCGCGGCCGGTCGAGCTCGACCCGCACATCGGTGACGAACGTGCCCGCGCGCAGCACCGCGATCCGGTCGGCGAGCAGGATCGCCTCCTCCACGTCATGCGTGACCAGCACCACGGCCGGGCGGTGCCGGGCGCACAGCTCGGCGATCAGGTCCTGCATGTGCAGCCGGGTCAGGGCGTCCAGCGCGGCGAACGGCTCGTCGAGCAGCAGCAGCTCCGGCTCGCGTACCAGGGCCCTGGCCAGCGCGACCCGCTGGGCCTCGCCGCCGGACAGCGTCGCGGGCCAGGCGTCGGCATGGCTGCTCAGCCCCACCTCGGCCAGGGCCGCCAGGCCCTTGGCGCGGGCGGCGCGGCCCTGCCCGATGATCACGTTGGCGAGGGCGCGCTTGGACGGGACGAGCCGCGGCTCCTGGAAGACGACGGTGCGCACCGGCGGCACCAGCACGCTCCCGCCGCCGGCCGCGTCCAGCCCGGCCAGGATGCGCAGGAGCGTGGTCTTGCCGGTGCCGCTCGCGCCGAGCAGCGCCAGGAACTCGCCGCGCCGCACGTCCAGGTCCACCCCGTCGAGCACGGCCCGCTCGCTGAAGACCTTGCGCAGCCCCCGGGTGCGTACGGCGAGGCTCATCGGATCGTCACCGCCCTGCGCCAGGGCATCGTGACCCGCTCGGCCAGCCGCAGGGCCAGGTCGGCGGCGAGCCCGATCACCGCGTACAGCAGCACGCACAGAGCGAGGATGTCGGTGCGCAGGTAGTCGGTGGCCCGGGCCATGAGGTAGCCGAGCCCGGCCGTCACGTTGATCTCCTCGGCGGCGATGAGCGCGATCACGCTGAGCGTGGTGGACAACCGCAGCCCGGCGAAGATCGACGGCAGCGCGCCCGGCAGCACGACCTCGCGGGCGACGGCCAGCCGGCCCAGTCCGAACGAGCGGGCCGCCTCGACGACCTTGCGGTCCACGTTGCGCACCCCGCTGGAGACGTTGATGTACATGGGGAACGTGCAGGCCACCCCGATCAGCAGGATCTTGGACGCCTCCTCGATCCCGAACCAGACGATGAACAGCGAGGTCAGCGCCAGGAACGGGATGGCGCGCAGGGCCTGCATCGAGGAGTCGACGAGCTCCTCGCCGAGCCGGGTGAAGCCGGAGACGACGCCCAGCGCCAGCCCCGTGGAGGCGCCCAGCAGCAGGCCGAGCCCGGCCCTGGTGACCGACACGCGCAGCGCCTCGGGGAGCTGGCCGTCGGCCCACAGCTCGCCGAAGGTGTCGACGACGTCCTGAGGGCCGGCGAGCACGTCCTGGGTGAGGGCGCCGGTGGCGGTGGCCGCGTACCAGGCGGCGAGCAGCAGGACGGGGCCGGTGGCGCGCAGCGCGAGCGTGACGGCCGGATGGCGGCCGGACGAGCGCGGCGGCTGTGGCGCGACGAGCCCTTCGACGCCGGCCTCCGCGTGAGTGGCCACGCTCATGACCGCGCGCTCCCGAGCGTGTTCACGTCCACGACGTGCTGGGAGACGTCCAGCGGCGCGGTGAGCACCTTCTGGTCGAGAAAGAACCTCGCCACGTCCTGATATTTCGTGATTTCGGCGGCGGTGACCGCCTGGGCGGGCCTGCCCTTCTTCTGGATGCCGACCACGAGCTCCTTCTGCTCGCCCTGCACGGCCTGCGGGCCGGTCTGGGTGAAGACGTTCAGGTACGCCGCCGGATCGGCGATCTCCTTGGCGCTGCCCTCCTCGATGAACGCGAACAGCGCCTTGACCACCTCGGGATGCTCCTGCAGCAGCTTGTTGGCGGCCACGTAGATCACGTAGTTGTCCGACTTGATCGCCTCGCCGTCGGCCAGGACGCGCGCGCCCAGCTGGGTGACGGCGGGGATGAGGAAGGTGGAGAAGGTGGACCAGGCGTCCACCTCGCCCGAGCCGAAGACCGGCGCGGTCTGCGGCGGCGGCAGATAGACCCGCTTGACCTTCTCGACCGGCACGTCGAACGTCTGCAACGCCTTGAGCAGCAGGTACTCGCTGGTGCCGCCGTGCCCGACGGCCACGCTGTGCCCGGCCAGATCGGCCACGGACCTGATCGGCGAGTCCTTCTTCACCACGATGCCCTCCCCGGCCAGGTCGGGCGGGACGGTGGCGAAGATCTTGAAACTGGGTTTGACGGCCAGCGCGGTGACGCCGGAGGTGATCGAGCCGGTGGCGATGTCGAGCGAGCCCGCGTTGATGGCCTGGGCGGCCGGGGCGAACACGGAGAAGTCACCGGCCCACTTGACCTTGGCGTTGACCTTGGCCAGGGCCGCGTCCAGGCTGCCGTCCTTCTTCGCGACGGCCAGGAAGCCGCTGTTGCCGGGGTCGGAGATGCGCACGACGACCTGCTCCTGGCCGGCGGCGGTGGTGGTGGTGTCCGGGCCGCCGCAGGCCGTGGCCAGGAGGGCGAGCGGAAGGGCGAGCAGCAGCTTACGCATGGGTGACTCCTTGGAGCGGGGTGTGGTCGGCCCAGGCGGCGACGTCCACGGGTGATTCGAGGAAGCCGTGGCCGCGCAGGAAGCGCTCCTGCTCGGCCAGCAGGTCGAGGCGTTCGGCGGACAGGTCGAGGTGGAGCGAGGCGCCGGGGCGGTAGGCCGCGGCCACGCCGGTCGCGCCGGCGCCGGTCTCCGCGCCCAGGATCCTGGCCACCTCGGACGGGTGCGCGGCGGCCCAGTCCGCGGCGCGCAGCAGGACGGCCAGGAAGCGGGTGACCACCTGCGGATGCTCGTCCAGCAGGCGCTGGTGGACGGTGATCGGGCGGGGGGTGCCGTTGTTGATCCGCGCGCGCCGTTCCGGCACGGCGTCCAGGTCGATGCCCACCTCCGCGCCGTGGCGCAGGGCGGCCTCGACGGCGAGCGCGCCCTTGACGTAGACCGCGTCCACCCGGCCGGCGGCCAGCGCGGCCAGCTCCGCCTCCCACTGGCCGCCGTCTGGCTCGGCCTCGACGTCCACCAGTTCGGCGTCACCGAGCCCGAGCCCGGCCAGGGAGAGCGCGCCGTGGAAGCCGCGCAGGGCCATGGCCCGCCAGAAGTCGATGGCGATGCGGTGCCGGGGCGCCGCCAGCCGCAGGCCCTTGAGCTGCTCGGGACTCTCCAGGGCGGTGCCGCCGCGCACCAGCACGACCTGCCGCTCCTCGATCCAGGTGAGCCCGATGAGCCTGGTCGCCTCGCCGCGCGAGCGCGCCCACAGCGCCGGTACGTTGCCGCCCTCGCGGAACAGGCCGGTCAGAGCATGGGTGTAGTGGGTCTCGCGGGGCACGCCGGGGTCGTCGTCCTGCAGCGAGCGGACCTCGATCCCGTCGCCGGCGAACTCTCCCGCCAGCCAGCCCTGGTCGGCCGCGATGCCTGTGGCGGTGGGGACGGGACAGCGGGTGAACCAGATGGCGTCGAGTGCGGCTGTGGTCATGGGCCAGAGTTTGCTTGTAAATTGGTAGGGAATGCAAAGATTGTCCCGCGATGCGGGAAGCATTCCCGGCTGGACCGGCTCCTACCTGGTCCCCGATCTCCCTACTCGGAAGACGGAGTTTCCCGTATGGCAACAGACGACAGCGTCCAGTCGGTGCGCAGGGCGATCGGCCTGCTCGGCTGCTTCGGGGGCGGTGACGCCTCGCTCGGCCTGTCCGACCTGGCGCGCAGGATGGGGCTGTCCACCTCGACCACCCACCGCCTGGCCAGGACGCTGGCCGCCACGGGCTTCCTGGAGCAGGAGGCGCGCACCGGCCGCTACCGGCTGGGGCCGTCCATCACGGAGCTGGGGCAGCTCTCCTTCCACCGGCGCGGCCTGCACCGCATCACCCCCGAACTGGCCGAGTTGGCCCGCATCACCTCCGCCACCGTGGACCTGGCCGTCCGCAACGACCGGCACGCGGTCATCCTGAGCGGCGGCTCGCTCAACCCCGACAGCGGCGCCGGGCTGCGCCGCCCCCTGCACTCCACGGCGCTGGGCAAGGTGCTGCTGGCCTGGGACCCGGAGGGCAGCGCCGACCTGGAGGCGCTCGGCCCGCTGCCGGCGCTGACCGGCCGCACCATCGTGGACCACGCCGAACTGCGCGAGGAGCTGGTCCGCGTGCGCGAGTCGGGGTACGCGCTCAACGACGGGGAGTCGGGCGACGGCATCCGCACCGTCGCGGTGCCGGTGCTCGACCGGCACAACCACGTCCGCTACGCGCTGGCCGTGCGCTCCACGCCGCTGGTCATCAGCGACGCGCGGATCGACTGGTTCGCCGCGCACGCGCGGGCCTGCGCCCGCGCGCTGGAGGTGCTGCTGATCCCACCGGCCGAGCGCCGCCTGCGCCCCTCCGCCTGAGTCACGGCAGGCGGCGCCGGCCGGCGGCGGTGACGCGCAGGCCGAACTCCAGCGGTGGATGCGCGCGGCCGAGCCGGTCGGCGAGCCCCTGGGTGATTTACGGGGAAGGCGTGACGGAGGCGAGGAGCGCCAGCTTCTCGGCGCTGCCGGTGCCGGGGTCGGGGTGCAGGACGATGAGCGTCTGGCCCGCCGCGCCGCTCACGCCCAGCCTCTCCCGGTTCAGCCACAGCTCACCCACCTGGGGATGGTCGAGGCGCTTGGCCGCGCCTTCGCACGTGTTCACGTCGTGACGGGCCCAGAGCCTGCTGAACAGTGGGCTGGCGAGGGAGAGCTCGCCGACGAGTTCGACGAACCGGGGATCGTCGATGTCGGCGCCGACGGACTTGCGGAAGCCGGCGACCATGCCCTGCGCGGCGTTCTCCCAGTCCGGGTAGAGAGCCTGCTCGGCGGGGTCGAGGAACACGTCCCGCAGGCGGTTGCGCCCCGCCGCGAGCCGCGGCGACAGGGTGGTCGCCGGCGCGTTGGCGGCCAGGACGTCGAAGGAGCGGCCCTCCACGTACGCGGGCAGCGCGAGCGCGGCGACGAGCTTGGCGATGCCCGTGGGAACGCTCTCCTTGCGGGGCCGCCGCCGTCGCCGCCGGGGATCGCCCGCCCCGAGGCGCAGCAGATAGGCCGTCGCGTCGTCGTCGAGCCGCAGCACGCGCGCGAGGGACACCAGCACCTGCGCGGACGGGTTGCGGTCGCGGCCCTGCTCCAGGCGCAGGTAGTAGTCGGCGCTGATGCCGGCGAGCATCGCGACCTCCTCCCGGCGCAGGCCCGGCACCCGCCGTACGCCCACGGAAGGGATGCCGGCCTGCTCAGGAGTGACGAGCTCCCGGCGGGCGCGTACGTATTCGCCCAGAAGGTTGGATTCGCCGCCCATGCGCACCACGGTAACGGCGCACCTCGGCGCGTGCCTGGCCCCCTCACCCCCAGGATCGCGAGGGCTCTGGCTGCGCCGGCGGACGAGCGGAAACCTCACTCGGGAACGAACACCCCTTTGATGAGCAAGGAGCCGCACATGTCAACGTACGTGCTGGTACACGGGGCCTGGCACAGCGGACGATGCTGGGAGCGGGTGGTCCCGCTCCTGACCTCGGCCGGGCATCAGGCGGCCGCGCCGTCGCTGACCGGCCTCGGTGACAAGGCCCATCTGCTCGGCCCCGAGGTGGGACTGGACACCCACGCCGGCGACATCGTCGAGCTGATCACCGCGAACGACCTCACCGACGTGATCCTGGTCGGCCACAGCTACGCCGGGCTGGTCATCTCCTCCGTAGCCAACCGCATCCCGGAACGCATCGCCCACCTGGTCTACCTCGACGCGATGGTCCCGGAGGACGGCGAGAGCGCGGTGGACGTGCAGCCCGTCACCCAGGCTCTCATCGACCGCGCCGCGCAGTCCGGGACCGGCTGGCGGATCCCGCCGATGCCCGAGCTGCCGCCGCCCCTGGGCCTGTTCGGGGTCACCGACCCGGCGGACGTGGCCTGGCTGCGGGCGATGCTGTCGGACCAGCCGGCGCTCTGCCTCCAGCAGCCGGTCCGGCTGGACAACCCCGTCACGCACGCGATCCCGCGGACGCACATCCACTGCGTCGCGGGCGTACCCGAGGGCATCACGCGGCGGCCCGTCCCGGCGACGCAGCCCAACGGCAGCCCCGCACAGGTGTGGGAACTGCCGACGGGCCACGACTGCATGATCACCATGCCGGACGAGCTCACCGAACTGCTGCTCAAGCTCGCGTGACCCGGTGGCCCGGGTCGGACCGGGATCGTGTCGCCGCGCCCGGCGGCGACATCGGCTGGAGTGCGGGGGAGGGGCCGGACTCGTCACCGAGCGCCGAGCTGTTCCAGTGGTGGTACGACCAGGTGCGGTCGGAAACCCTGTCCGAAAGCGGTCACGGTCAAAGGGTGATTTCCCGTGCACAATCGTCTCTTATGGAGACAAGGCGGCACATCGCCACCTCCTGCTCCAGCCCGAGAGGACCTCCATGGACATCCCGGCCCGAGCCACCCTGATCAACAAGAAGTCCGGGCTCGCCCTCGACATCATGGAATGCGACATGTCCGACGGGGGCTGGGTGATTCAGTGGACCCCCCACGGCCGGGCCAACCAGATCTTCCGCTTGGAACCCGCCGAGGGCGGCTACAAGTTCATCGCCGAACACTCCGGCAAGGCCCTCGACGTCACTCTGGCGAACCAGAACTCCGACTTCGCGATGCAGTGGGGGATCAACGGCAGTCCCAGTCAGATCTGGTACCTCAAGGAGCACGAGGCGGGCGTCTACCGGCTCATCGCCAAGCACTCGGGCAAGGTTCTGGCAGTCGCGAACGCCTCCACCGACCCGGGCGCACGCGTGGTGCAGTTCGAACCCGGTCATGACGAGAACGAGCTCTGGCTGCTCAAGGCCGTTCCCTAGCGCCGGTACGCGGAGTTCGGTTGCACGGGGTGGTCGGGTCCCAGGACCTGCGGCGTGAGGGAGGGCCGGTTCGGAGGCGTCGGTGCCTGCGGGTCCGTTGTGGCCATGGCGCCCGGGCAGGATGGTTGCCATGGTTTCCTACCAGTTGGTCATTGACTGCGCCTCGCCCGACCTCATGGCCCGGTTCTGGGCGAGCGCGCTGAGGTACACGGTGGAGCCGCCACCGGACGAATTCGGCACATGGCGGGAGTACTGGCTCAGCATCGGCGTGCCCGAGGATGAGTTGGGCGAGGGCGACTGCAGCGACAGCATCATCGATCCCGAGGGGCACGGCCCGAGGATCTGGTTCCAGCAGGTGCCCGAATCCAAGACGGTCAAGAATCGGTTCCACCTGGATGTGAAGGTGGGCGGTAAGCGGGCGGACGTGCCGTTGGAGACCCGGAGGGCGCGGGTGGACGCCGAGGTGGAGCGGCTGGTCCAGGCAGGGGCGTCCGTGGTGCGGGTGCTGTCGCAGCCCGGAGTCGATCACTATGCGGTGGCGATGGCTGACCCGGAGGGAAACGAGTTCGACGTGGCGTAGCGCCACCCCCAGGCGGCCCGCGTCCCGTACGTGAGTGCCGCGCGCGGCTGACGTACATCGCGGTTCTCATGATCGAAGGCTCTACCGCTGATTTCTGCATTCAGCCTGCTCAGGTCAGGTCGAGCCCGGCGAGTTGGGCTCTGCTGGTCACGTTGAGCTTGGGGAAGGCCCGGTAGAGCTGGTGGCTGACGGTCTTGGGGCTGAGGAAGAGCCGGGCGCCGATCTCCTTGTTGGTCCGCCCTGCCGCGGCCAGGCGTACGATCTGCAGTTCCTGGGGCGACAGGGCCGGCAAACCGTCGCGGGCACCGACGGCCAGAGTGGTGTCGCCAGCGGCACGAAGCTCGTTTCGGGCGCGTTCGGCCCACGGACGGGCGTCGAGGCGTTGGAAGATTTCGAGCGCGGCGAACGTGTTCGTGACGGTGAGCTGGGCCAGACGAAGGAGCACGGCCGATCACCATGCCGTATGCGTTCGCCCTCTCCCGGTGGTTGGAGCTCGCGCCGCGCCGCGAAGCTTCCAGATGGCCATGACCTGGGCAGATGTGATTGTCGGCAGCCGCAATCCCGGACGCGAGCTACTTCCTGGAGAGCGCCGTCGAACACCTCGAGGGGTGGGGCTGCTGTTCGACCACGACGACATGATGGCCTCATGGGAGGCCCCGATCGGCGACTGGTGGCCCGACTGGCTCGGCTCCAGCTGCCCGGCCCTGCTGATCCACAGCCTGGAGGATGCTTGCGGGGCATCGAGCCGGCGCCGAATGGGCGATCGACGGCGGCGTCCTACGGCAACTCTGGGGGACGGCACGACGAGGAGCCGCGCCCACCCCGACGGGGCCCGATGGAACTGCCCACCGCCCCCGTCCGCTTCCTGCTCCTGCTCGACGTCGGCCGCGGCGACGTCCCGCGGCCGGACAGCCTCGTGCTCGGCGCGCTCGCCGGAGAGCTCAAGACCATCACCTCTGCGGCCCGCACGGAGTCACGCATGTCGGCCTCGATTGGCAAGGGCGGCAGCGACGACCGTGCAAACAAACGCGGGGGCGTAGAAGATGCCGACCGATGCGAGGCCGAGGACGCACCAGATGCCTAGACAGATTGCAGTCAAGGTTGTGGCCCACCTCATGTACCTGCCCGTAACGACGAGAGGGACTGCTGAGATGGCGACGGGAATGAAGAGCGGGAGGCCGTTCGTCCAGTCGATGTCGGACGCATGAGTTCCTGTGGGATTATTGATTCTGTAGATCGGGATGATGAGCGTGAACAAGGCCCCGGCGAGAGCGAGGGCCACCCCGGCGACGACCCAGCGTCTTTCGGGACTCATCGGCTCATCATCCCCATCACCCGTCTCTCGCGGAGTCTTCGGCGACTCCGCAGGCTGACACTAATTATAGGTGCGTATGACCCTGTAATGGTGAGACAGCAGGAAACTGCATCCGGAGTCCGCATATGAATCGGTGAGGCCGGTCAGGTTCCCGTCCCACCAGCCCTGCACGACATTCCTCGGATAATATGCGTGGGCCGCGGGGACGGCAACGCCGCAGAACGAGCCGTTCGCGTAGTGCGCATACGACTCCGACCTGTGGTCGGTGCAGCCGTAGAGATTCTGGAAATTGTCCGCGACTTTGAACCAGCCGGTTGTGGTCAGCCAGGAATAGTTGGCGTTCCCCCAGCCGGGCTGAATACAGTTGACGCCGTTCCAGTCCCAGCCGACGAAATTCGTCACATCGTTGACCGTTAGATTGATGGGGTCCACCCACCAGGTCTCGAAGTACCCTTCGGACCTCGTCCAGGCCGCACTGGCCGACGTGGACAGGCGAGAACGGCCGCTCGGCGCCTCCTCGACCTTGGTGGGACTCGTCGGCTTGCCGGTCTCCTTCGTGAGCCCGGTGGTGGGGTCGTCCGTCTTGAGAAGCTGGTCGCGCCGGATGGCCAGTTCCATCTGGCAGGTCTTCAGGTTCAGGCGCGTTTCGTCGCCCTGGACCGCCTTCTCGTCCGGCCCCAGCTCCAGCTCGACGGTGAAGACGCAGCCATCCGCGCCGAGTTGGCGTTGGAGGACGGTGATCTGGTGGCACAGGGCGAGTATCCCCACGTCCTTGTCCCGATCGTTAGGGCAGCAACCGCAGCGCGGCGACCGTGTTCGTGACGGTGAGGTAGGCCAGGCGAAGGAGCACGACTGATCATCCTGTCGCACGCGTTTCTGTCCCCCGGGTGGCCCTGAGTTCGCGCCGCCACGCGAAGGTCTCACATGGTCATGACCTGGGCGGACGCAATTTTCAGCAGACGCACTGCCGCCGCGCGAGCAGGCACGACTCGCCCTCCGCCCGCTCCAGCCTGGCCGTCAACGGTCCAGCACGCCCTGACTACTCGCACTCTCGGTGTTTCCTCATGATCAGAGCGCAGGACATGGGTTGTGGGGGCCAGGATCGCCAAGTCCATCCGGCCAGCCCACGCCACCGGCGATCTTCGCCCACGTCTCCGGAGTCACCCGGAGAGCACGCAAGGCCGAGTCGGCGCAGACGTCACGCAGAGGATCATCGCTGATCCCGCCGACCTGCCACGACATCACCCCCCACCCGGCCGCCGCGCTCATGGCCACCCCGCCGTCGGCGCTCAACGCCACCGCGCCCACCGGGCCCGGCGACCCGGGCAACTCGGCCAGCAGCACCGGACGCAGCCGGTCACGCAACCCCCACCAAACGACCCTGCCGCCGTCCTCGCCCGTCACGGCGCCACTCCCGTCGGACGTGAACGCCACGCCGATCATCAGGCTCCGCACCCCCGGCAACGTCGCCAGCCGCCGCAGCCTGGCCGGATCGCCCACGTCCCACACCTGATTCCCCGTCACCGCCGTACGCCCATCGGCGCTCAGCGCACCCGCACCCCACGGCACACCCGGCCGGGTCAGCACTCCCGCCTGAACCGGACGCGCCGGATCGGCCAGGTCCCACACCACCGCCTTGTCCTCGCTGACCGTCAACGCCCTGCGCCCATCGGCGCTCAACCCCGCCGACAACACCGCCGACGCGTGCACCTCCGACGGCCGCCGGAGCTGCCCGCCGGCCGCGTCCCAGAAGACGACCCCGCCGCCGTCGAAGCCCGCCACGGCCCTCCCGCCGTCCCGCGACAGCGCCACCGCGCTCACCGGCCGCACGCCATCACCCGCCACGACCGTGCGCGAGCGGGAATGACCGCCCATCTCCCACACGCGCACCGAACCGTCGCGACCACCGATCAGGCCGGTGCGGCCATCAGCGGTGAGCGCCACCGCGGAGGCGTCCAGGCGATCCTGCAACGTGCTCGACGCGGTCACCAGCAGGCCGCGCCCGGGAAGACCCTGAGGCGCCAGCTCCCACCGGACGACGCGCTCGTGCGCGTCCGCCGACAGCGCGATCCGCCCGTCGGCCGACAGCGCGAGGTCCCGCACGTCGCTCGCGCCCGGCAGATTGCCCTGACGCCCGGCGAGCAACGTGCCGGTCAGCGCGGCCCGCGTACCGGCATCGGCGTGCAGCTCGACCGCGGCCGCGCCCACGAGCCGCGCGGCCAGGTCATCGACATCACGCAGCCTCACCCCTTGCAGGGCCAGGTCCCTGGCGGTGGCGATCCTGGCGCTCTCACGCCCGTCGGCCACCACCCAGGCCAGCGCTACCAGCAGTACGCCTGTCAGCAGGATCAGGCCAAGACCCGACCACGGCCCACCTCGTGCAGCACGTTGATTCGTCATTCCTCGCGCCATCTGTAAGTAGTCGGGGCGGGGCCCGGGGCCATCGACCGCAGGATCGGGAAGTTGGTCACGTCGAACGTGAGGGGGACTTACTCGCCCGGGTTGCTCTTGCGCAGCTGGTTCCACTTCTTGTTCTCCCAGCTGACGCCATGGTCGAGCAGGATGTTTTTCTATGGCGGACAACCCCTTGCAGATGTCGCCGACCCACGCCCTTGTACTGTCCGACCACAGGAATCTTATCGACCCACGGGAATCCACTGACCACGTCAATGGTCCCACAGACACCGTTGACCGAGCCCGGCTGCTTGTCCCGCAGTACCTTCTTCTTATCCATACCTGCGTGGGGGAGTAGCTCTGGTAGCAGTGCTCCTCGTACTTGTGCTTGGGGTTCTTGAGGCAGTTCTCGATCGGCCTGTCGTCATATCCAGCCCGCTTTCCGGTTTCCACGATGCATTCGAGGTGAATGAGCCCTCCTCCGAAGCAGGTCTTCGGATCGCCTCCTCGGACATGGCAGTTGGCCGGACGGGGCCGACTGCTTGTAGCCAGTCCGCCCCGACGGCGCCCAGCCGTTTCGTTCGAGCCGACCTCGCCCTTGGTGTACAGGTTGCGGCATGTCACGTACACGACATTTTCTTCGATGCAGGCGGAGCGTCATGTCCCGCCGGCCCGACTTCTCGTGAACCGGGTCGGCGCCATCGCATCTGTTGCCGTTGTGCCGATACTCCTCACACACCCTGTGGACGGCATCCTTCTCGCACTGCTGTGTCGTTTTCTTCGTCCCGAACACACACTTCTCGAAGCCCTTCTTGTTGAGGTTCTTCCTGCATTTGTCGTACTGAGTCTTCTTCGGCTTGGTCGTCTTGTGGCCGTCGGGGTCGGTGAGGGGCAAAGGATTGTCGTTGGCATAGGTGGAGCGGTTGAGCTGGACAGAGGAGCTTCCTCACTCGGCCGTGTGCGTGAGGATCGCGTCGGCCAGCTCCTGGTGGGTCTCCAGCCGGCAGCGTGTGCCCCATGCCTGCCACGATCGTCAGCCGCGCCCCCGGGATCTGCTCGGCGATGATGGCGCCGTGGCCCGGTTTGACCGGCTCGTGGCTGCCCTCGATGACCAGCGTGGGCGCCTTCACCCGGTGGAGCACGCCCACCGGCTCGAAGTCGGGGCCGGCCGCTGCGGCCAGCCGGTGGTTGGCCACCGCCGACAGGTCGCGGGCCCGGTCGTAGATGCGTTCCTGCAGCCGGCGCGCCGCGTCCTCGTCGAACGGCAGCCCGGTGCCGTGCAGCACGCACTGCTCGGCGATCATGCCGTCGATCAGCGCGCGGCGGCCCGGGGCGGGCGGGGCGGCCATCAGCACGCGGAAGAATTCCACGAACTCCGGCGCCGGCTCCGGCAGGCTGCCCTCGGGCTGCGGCTGCCCCGTCAGGGCCCGCATGAGCACCTGGCCCTCTCCGCCGCCGAGTGGCGAGGAGGCGAGGACGGTCAGCGAGCGCACCCGGTCCGGCGCCTCCACGGCGATGAGCTGGCCGAGCAGCCCGCCCGGCCGAGTGGCCCACCAGGTGCGCGCGGTCCGAGCCGTGGGCGTCCAGCACGCGGTAGACGTCGTTCTTGATGTCGTCCCAGGTGTACGGCTCGGCCGCGAAGTCGACGGTGCCGGACATGCCGGTGTCGCGGTGGTCGTAGCGGATCACCCTGCGGCCCCCCGGCGGTCAGTCGGCCGACGAACTCGTCCGGCCACAGGATGCCCTGCGACATCGAACCCGTGATCAACAGGATCGGCGCGTCGGTCTCGGCACCGAACTCTTCACTCCAAATGTTCACGTTTTGCATGTCTCCCGGCGTGCCGTCCCTGGTGACCGGCGCCTTCCGTAGAACTACCGGCGACGCCGGATCCGTACGGGGAGCCGATGCCCAGCGTGCTGATGTTTCAGGAGTTTCCGAATTGGATTCGCCCTGATCTGGGGGCTGCGGAGCGGGCGTCCGGCAAGGCGCGGGGGTGTGAGGCCATGGGAAGAGCACGCGGAGCGGGCTGGTGGAGGCCGGCCGCTCATCTGGGGAGTGGCCCGTCACGTCAACGAAGCCGACCTGCTCGGTAGCGGTGAATACAAGGGCGATCAACCCCCTGTACAGCGCGCCACTCGCGCCCGGCCCGGCAAGGACGCGTAGCCACTTCCTCCGCAGCCAGCCTCGCCTCGAGGTGCGGCAGTCCGGGTGAGCCTTCGCTGGAGGTCCCGACGAGCTATGGGCCCCTGGAGCTTGGCCTGACTATCGGCGGCTGCTGCCGCACGTCCTCACTGTCCTGCCGCCCGGCTCCGACAGCCTGCTCGAAATCTGCCGGTATCTCGGCGCCGCCGGTGACCATCGCTCCGCCCTCGCTCTGGCTCCGCAGCTGTGCGAGCACCGCACCGCACACCTCGGTGCCGAGCACCCCGGCACCCTGACCGCCCGGCACGAACTCGCCTACTGGACCAAACAAGCGGAGGGAAGGTAGGGCACATAATTGGAGCTCTGTGAGGGTCAATCGAACGACATCTCCGCAGGCCGGCGCGTCGGTAGCCGTGCCGATCGCACTCTGGCCCCAGGCTGGGCAAGGTCATCCACGGCCGAAACCCAGCCCTCGGCCTCGCTGTCCGACCTGCGGATCCGACTGACTGCGGCCCGTTTCTGCCGTATTCCGGTGGCACCCCATGTTCGGTAGGTATGAATCTGAGGATGCGGCAGGGCGGTCAGGTGCGCTGCTGGAACCCATCGACGTCGGCTGCGACCGGGGCAAAGGCGGGTGCAAGGTACTCGGCGACAGCCCGGAGGCACCACGCCGTCACCTCGGGGGCCCGCTCCGCCTCGATCTCACTGTCGAGGTGGGCGCCTGTGATGCGCTCGGCGTCGGCCGGCGGTGTTCAGGGCGTGGCCTTGGGTGCCGCCGTCGGGGGGAGCCGGCCGCTAGCGCTCTGATTGAGGTGGGGGCTGCTGGGATGAGTCCTGCCGGTGCAGGAGTTCGCGTAGCGCCTCACGTACGGGGATGAGGGCGCGGAGGAGGTCGGTGAGGGCGGGCGGGATGCGGGTGGCGGTCTGCAGGAGCAGGACGGCTGTGCCGATCGTGGTGAGGATCGTGGTGGTCATGACGTTCACGGTCGGGTCCGGCGGTGTTCGGGCGCATCCGGTATCGCACATTCGCAGGAAACGGCAGATAGGAGAGCATGGGCAGCTCTACGATCCGAACGGAACCGAATAGCCGAACCGGAAAGACGCCTCCAGCGGGAGAGTCGATGGCCGACCCGGCCAGGATCAACAGTCGTGCGGACCTGCACGCGGCGCTGCGCCAGCTGTTCGAGGAGTTCGAGGGCAGCTACCTGCATGTGGCCACTGCGGCGGCTATCGGCGTGGCGACGGTGCACGACATGGTGCGTGGCAAGAGCTTCCCGCGGTGGGCGAACCTGCGTAAGGTCCTGGGGGCCGTCGGGATCGCCGTAGCCGACCTGGGGGCCTGGAAGCAGGCCCACGCTCGCGCCGAACGCGCCGACGACGGGTGCCCGTACCGAGGTCTGGAAGTCTTCGAGCCTGAGCATGTGAAGTACTTCTGCGGGCGCCGGGATCTGACCCGATTGCTGTGGGATCGGGTATCGGCGCAAATCGGGCGAGACGGGTCGCTGCTGGTGACCGGGCCCTCGGGAGCGGGCAAGTCGTCGCTGTTGCGGGCGGGTCTCATCCCCTCCGCTGGCAAGGAATGGCCAGAGGGTCACGTGATCCTCACGCCGGGCGGCACCTCCGTCCACGCCCAGGCCGACGACCCCGTCCGGGTTCTCGCCGACAAGTTCTGCGGCCAGGACGATCCGGACGACGTACGAGATCGCCTGGCCGGCAAACCTGCCCTGCTGCACGATCTGCTGACGCGGGCCCGGTGCAGGCTCCTGATCGTCGACCAGTTCGAGGAGCTCTTCACCACCTGCGCCAACGCGGATGACCGCCGGATTTTCGTCCAGGCGCTGCACGCGGCCTGCAGCCCCGCGCACGGGGCGCCTGCGGCGGTGGTGGTGATCGGGATGCGCGCCGATTTCTTCGGCCACTGCGCCGCCCATCCCGAACTGGCGCCGGCCCTCGCCCGTCCGCTCGTGGTCGGGCCGATGACCACGACGCAACTGCGCGAGGCCATCGAGAAGCCCGCCGAACGCGCAGAACTCACCCTTGAGACAGGGCTGGCGGAGCGGATCCTGGAAGACCTGGGAGCCGCCTCCACCGACGACACGGTTCTCCCCGCGATCTCCAGCGACCCCGGTGGCGTCCTGCCACTGCTGTCACACACCCTTCGCGCCACATGGGGGCACCGCGAGGGACGCAGGCTCACCCTGGCCGGCTATCAGGCGACCGGCGGGGTCAGCAAGTCGCTGGCCCGCACCGCCGACACCGCGCTGGACAACGTGGGGCTGGCCCATCGCGACCGCGCCCGGAGCATGCTGACGCGGCTGGTCCACCTCGGAGAGGGGAGCGAGCCCTCGCGCCGCAAAGTGGCGCTGACCGAGTTGCTCGGGCCCGAGGACAGTGCGGGATATGAGGCGGCCCGTCAGGTCCTCGACCGGTTCGTCGAGCACCGGTTGGTGACGGTGAACTGGACCGTGGACAGCGACCGAGCGGACAGCACGGCCGAGTTCACCCACGAAGCGCTGATCCGGGCCTGGAAGCAGCTGCGCGACTGGATCGAGGAACACCGGGACTCGCTCCTGGTACGCGAGCAGCTCGACCGGGACGCCCGCACGTGGGCCGGCAAGGGCCGCGACGCGGCGTATCTGTACCGGGGCCTGCGGCTGGCCAGTGCACAAGAGGCCAGCAAAGACGACGGTGACAGGCTCGGGAACGACGCCCGGGACTTCCTCGACGCCGGCACCCGGCAGGACCAGGCCGAGCGGGACTCAGTCCGCCGGCGCGCCCGCAACCGCACGATGCTGAGCGCAGTACTGGCCGTCCTGCTCATGATCGCGATCGGAGCAGCCGGGACTGTGATCGTTCAGAGCCGGACCGTCTCCGAACAGCGTGACGAGGCAGTCGGAGCGCGGGCCGCCAACGTCGCCGCGGCGATGGCGCCTACCGACCCGATAATCGCCAAGCAGCTCGGGGTGGCGGCCGCGACCCTGGCCCCTAAGGCGTTCGAGACCAGGAGCACACTGCTGACGCTGTTCAACCAGGCCGAGCTGTACACCTATCGCCCCCCAGGGGTTGACGGGAGCTGGCGCACCGATGGCGATGACACCGGCCGTCTGCGGGTCTACGCCCGGGGCAACGAGGTGAAGGTCGCCGACGTCGACGCGCGGAGGGTGATCCGGTCGTTCACCTTCCCCGGCAGGCCCTTGGACACCCGGCTCTTCGCCGGGCCCGGGCTCAGCGGCGACGGCAAAGTGCTGGCTCTGCTCCGGCAGGACCGCACCATCGCCCTTTTCGACACCGCGACCGGACGGCCGCGGCCGGTGACCTTCCGCGCCCCCACGGTGTTCTTCGGCCTGGACACCACAGGCGAACACCTGCTTCTCTCGGAGAGCGACGCCAGCGGCCTGTGGGACACCTCCTCCGGCGAACGCCTGGTGAAGATCCCCTACCTTCTCGGGTCGGCCGATGTCACCCCAGATGGGAGGCATCTGGTCACCCCGCACGAAACGTCGCTGGACTTCTGGGACCTGCGCACCGGCCGCAAGGCACGCACCTTGCGGCTCGTCACCGGCAAGGAACGCATCTCAAAGATCACGCTCAGCCCCGACGGCAAGCTCCTCGCCCTGACCCAGGGCAACCGGCTGGGGGTCGTCCCCTTCACCCAGCTCGGCCCCTCCCAGGTGAAGTGGCGGACGATCCGCAAAACCGGCGGCACCAACGAGGGGATCATCTTCAGCTCCGACAGCAGATACGTCTCCTTCAACGGCGTCATCTGGGACACCAGGGACCTCTTCACGTGGGGAAGCAACGACGACCAACCCATCTACATGTACGCCGACACCAACTGCTTCCACTACGCGTTCGGGCCCGGTGACCGCACCCTGCGCTGCCTCGAGGACTCCGGAGGCGGTACCACCACTGTCGTCTCTCTCGCCGCGATCCTGGACCCGGTCACCTTCCACCCCGATCCCTCCGGCCTGGCGGTAAGTGACATGCTGATGTTGGGTGACAACCTGGTGTTAAGTGACGACGGCTCAACTTTGGCTCTTGTCAACGACGCTGGAGAGCAGGTGGAGATCTGGGATCCCATCAAGGTGGTGCGCCGCAACACGCTGCACGTCAGCGGTACCGACTACCAACTGTCTGAAGACGGCCGACTCCTGGCGGTCAGCAACGGAAACAGGGAGATACAGATTTGGGACGTGGCTTCGGCGACCAAGAAGACCACCCTGACGGGCCTGCCCCCTCTGGGCGAGTCCCGCTTCGCGTTCTCACCCGACGGTAAGACCTTGGCCGTGCTCACCAAAGCCAGCAGGGATGCATCTCTGCTGGAACTGTGGGACATCGTCTCGGGAACACGGCGCGCTGCAGTTATCGGACAGTTCCCCGCCGGGACCTATGGGCCCTTCAGCATTCAGATGGTCTATCCGATCCTGTTCAGCCGCGACGGTCGGATGGTCATCTCCGCCCCGGACCAGGGCGTCGTCGAAACCTCCACCGGCAAGCGGCTGGTCCCACCCAACTCCGGCGTGAGTGTCCCCATGGCGCTGAGCGCGAACGGACTCCTCGCGGACAACCACTACAACGGCAAGCTCACGCTCTGGGACAGCAGATCGCTCCAACAAGTGGGCACGCCGAGCGTCGGCGGCTCCCCTGCGGCCTTCTCACCCGACGGCCGTCTGTTGGCCGTGGCAGACGCAACCGACCAAATCCAGCTGTGGGATGTCACCGCCGGCCTGCCCCTCGGGCTCCCGCTCAGCGGCTTCTTCCACCCGGAAGATCCCCTCGGGAACAGCTCACTCAACTCGCTGGCCTTCGCCCCGGATGGGTCGGCCGTGCTCACCATCGACCGCGCCCGTCTCCGCACCCACCTCATCGCGCCCGACAAGATCAAAGCCGCGTTGTGCGCCCAGTCCGGGCCCCTGTCCGAAGCGGACTGGAAGATCTTCATACCCGAAATCCCCTACCGCCGGACTTGCTGATCGTCATGCCAGGTGAGCCCGAACGATCCATCATCGTGGTGGACGCACGCTCGACACCACCCGGCACGGCAGCTCTTGGCCTACCCGCGACCTGTGAAGGCCCGCCTCCGGCGGGCCGGTGCGTCGGCCACTGCCTCCACGGCAGCCGCGGGCGCGGGACCGTCTCGCCGCTTTCCCCGCGAAAACCTGGCATTTCTGCGACACCTGCCCCTCGTCAGGCTCTGGAACGACGACCTACGCATCCTTGGCGTCTGCGAGGGTCTTGTGGACGACGCCGACGGAGACCTTCACGCCGGCGGCGATGGTGCGGATGGATTCCCCGCGCTGGCGACGGGCGAGAATCGCTGCGCGTTTGTCGTCGTCGACCACCGGGGGGCGGCCGCCGACCCGGCCGCGGCGGCGGGCCGCCTCCAGGCCGTTCTTGGTCTTGCGGACGATGTCGCGGCGCCGGTCCTCAGACAGGGCCAGGGCCAGGTCGAGGATCAGGGAGCGCTCGGTGTGCTCGCCGGCCGCGATGCCCTCCAGCACCTTGACCGCGATACCGCGCTGGAACAGGTCGTTGAGGACGATGAGCCCTTCCAGGAGGTTGCGGCCGAGCCGGTCGACCTCCTGGACGGTCAGCATGTCCCCACGGCGGATGTAGGACAGCGCGTCCAGCAGGACGGGCCGGTCGTCGGTGGCGAGCTTGCCGCTGATCTTCTCCTCGAGCACCGGAGGTGTCCAGCGCGACCAGCTCATGTGGATCCGGTGGGTCTGGCGCAGCAGGCTCTCGTAGGTCGCCGCGGCTCAGTCGGAAACAGGCACTTAGGTCGTCTCATCCACTCGGCAGTGGAGCCCGTCGAACATGACGGCCAGAAGTCGATCACGATGTGCGGGGGTCCGCTCCGCCGCCCAGGCGACTGAAGCGATCAGGGAGAAAAGGGTAGAAGCGTCAATATCGGGTCGGATCGTCCCCGTGTGCTGGGCTCTGTCCAGTAGTTGCGCCCCAGCGGCCTTGACGGCTTGGCAGGTGGCGTGGAGTTCGGATGCGGGGTCGGCGAGGCTGTCGACGAGAGCGTCGACCAGGCCGCGATAGGCCATGGCGTGCTCGACCGCGGCCGTCAGCCAGGTGGCCAAAGCTTGGTGCGGGGATGGGGAGGCGAGCAGCTCATCTGAGCGGGCTTTCAGGCCGCGCAGGCTTTCGCCCAGCAACGCCTCCAGTAGTGCCTGGCGGGTCGGGAAGTGCCGGTAGAGGGTCACGTTGCCGACGCCGGCGGTGCGCGCGATGTCGTTCAAGGAGGCGCCGACGCCGTGCTCGGCGAAAGCCGTCCGGGCGGTCGTCAGGAGCCGCTCGTAATTGCGTCGCGCATCTTTGCGCCCTACGGGCCGGGCCTGCGTTGATCGGTCCGCCACGGGAACCCTCCACATATTTGCCAAAACGAGGAACCTCCTCATATCTTAGCTCACCACAAGCGAGGAACTTCCTCGTTTCTTTGGGTTCCATTCTGAGGAGTGCCATGACCGAGCAGAGCACGCACGTGGCAAGAGCGGGATCCGGGCCCGCCGGTGCCGCCCGACAGCAGCGCCACCCCGGTCTGGTGCTCGCCATCGTGCTGATCTGTCAGACGATGTTCATCCTGGACACCAACGTGGTGAACATCGCCCTCCCCGACATCCAGCACGACCTCGGCTTCTCGGCGGCCGGCCTGTCCTGGGTGCTCAATGCCTACATGCTGGCCTTCGGCGGTCTGCTGCTGCTCGGCGGTCGCATGGGCGACATCGCCGGCCAACGGCGGGCTCTCATCGGCGGGGTGGTCGTCTTCACCGCCGCCTCACTGGCCGGAGGGCTGGCCACATCGGCTGGGATGCTGCTGGCGGCCCGTGCCGGTCAGGGGATCGGCGCCGCCATTGCCGCACCGACCGTGCTCGCCCTCATCACCGTAGGCTTTCCGGACCCTGCACGCAGGGCGCGGGCACTGGGGGCTTATGCGGCAGTCTCCGGTTCCGGCGCCGCGATCGGGCTCATCGCCGGTGGCATGCTCACCGACTGGATCTCCTGGCGGTGGGTGCTGTTCATCAACGTGCCGATCGGCATCGTCCTGCTGATCCTGGCCCCGCTGTTCATCACCGAGACCGATCGCCACCCGGGCCGCTTCGACGTGGCGGGTTCGCTGACCTCGACGCTTGGCATGACCGCGCTCGTCTACGGCTTCATCCGCGCCGCCGAGCAGGGCTTCGGTGACGTGGTCACGCTCGGCGCGCTCGGCGTGGCCGCCATCCTGCTGGTCCTGTTCGTGGCCGTCGAGTCCCGTGCCCGGCAGCCGATCGTCCCGCTGCGGCTGTTCGCTGACCGCAACCGTGCCGGCGGCTACGTCGTGCTGCTGTTTGTCCTGGCCGCGGGCAACGGCATGTTCTTCTTTCTCACCCAGTTCCTGCAGCAGGCCCGCGGGTACAGCCCACTGCAGGCGGGGTTCGCCTTCGTGCCGCTGGCCCTGGTGATCCTTGCGTCCTCCGGTGTGGCGGCCCGGCTGCTGCCGCGCCTGGGTGCCAAGACGCTGATCGGCGTCGGAGCTGGGCTGATCAGCCTGGCTCTGCTGTGGATGACGCGGCTGACGCCCCAGGCCGACTACGCCACGGCGCTGCTCGGCCCCATGATGATCGCCGGTCTTGGCATGGGCATCTTGCTGGTGGGAGCAACCACCGTGTTGTCCTCCGGGATCCGAGCCGAGGATGCCGGCGCCGCCTCCGGCCTGCTCAATGTCATGCAGCAGATCGGCGGCGCGCTGGGGCTGGCCATCCTCGTCACGGTGTTCGGCGCGGCCACGCGCGCTTCGCGCGGACCGGCCCACCAGGTCCTCACTGAGGGAGTCACCGAGGCATTTACCGTCGCAGCCGCATTCACCGCCGGCGCAATCCTCCTGGCCCTGACCATGAAGAACCGGCCGGCTCCCACAGCCGAATCCGCAGCCGCGGAGGAGCTCACCCGATGACGTAGGAAGCAGCCTCATCTGCGCCGGCGATGAGATGCGGGAACGGGACCCAGTGCACGTTCTCCGTTCCGCCACACTCTGCCCCCCGACTCCAGGCAGCAGCGGCTCCGCCTGAATCCGAGGGGTGCGCCCGCTCTTCGGCGAGGCGGACTGGCGCGCGACGCCACCCACCAGATCGGAAGTGCCGATTTGCCAATTGGCCCGCGAAGAGGATCGGAACGGCCAGTAGCGACTCAGCCGTGTGGTGACTCTGACGACTGGACATCGTCGGGTTATGGCTGATCAGCGGGCCGCCGGGGTGACGGGTCGTCGCGCTCCAGCCACTGCACCGCGGCGAGGAATTGTTCCTGGGTGAGCCCGGTCGCGTTCTGTAGGTCTCCGGTCGAGATCTCGGTCCGGTTGTCCCGCCTGGCGATTTCAAGCGCGCGAAAGAGTTTCCCGGCCCCTGGTTCGGCGTCGATGCAGTGCCGGGCGGCCGCTTGGGCGTGGAGCTGCCTCATGTGATCGGCGGAGCAGGCGACCACCATCCGCCGTCCGTCCCAGGCGGGTTCGGTGGCGTGGGTCGCCGAGGAATCGGGCATGAGCCCGTACCGGCGGTGTTCTCCCGAACGTGCCCCCAGGGCCCAAGTAGCTGTGCGTAGCGAGCCGTCACTCTTATGGCGTGATCGGACGTGGCTCAGCTCAGGCCCAGCGACCTGACCAGGTCGAGCATTTCGGCGCGGTGCAGGGCGGCCGGGTTGCCTGCTACGGGGTGAATGTGGCCGTCGATCTCCAGGGCGACCAGGCCGTGCATCCGGCCCCAGACGCGCAGCGCGAGGGCCGCCGCCGCGGGCGGCACGTCGGGGAGATCCTCCTGGATCTTTGCGGCGTAGTCCGGATGGAGGTCGGACCAGGAGGTGTCTTCGGGCTGGTGGCGCCGGGCATGCGGCCACGAGGCCGCCACCAGGCGGGTGAGCTCGCGGCACACACGGCGGGCCGTCTGGTCGACCGGCCCGTCCTCGGGCGGCTGGTAGCCCGGGACGGGGTGTCCGTAGAAGAGCCGGAAGCTCTCCGGATGGGCCAGTGCCCACTCTCTAAGTGCCCGGCCCCAGGCCATCAGCCTGCCACCGGGGTCGGTGTTGGGCACCGCGTTGCTGGCGGACTCCAGCGCATCCGCGAGCGAGGCGGCGATCTCGCTGATCAGTGCCGTGATCAGGTCGTCCCGGGTGGGGAAGTAGCTGTAGATCGCGCGCGCGGTCATCCCCATCTCGCGGGCGATGCCCCGCAGCGAGATCGCTCCCGGGCCGCCTTCGGCCATCTGCCGCAGCGCGATGGTCTTGATCTCCCGGCTCGTCTCCACCCGCAGCCGCTCCCGGCGGCTCATCATGCCCCCGGCGCGTTCGCCCTGTTCGATGCCCACCTTGAACAGGTTACAGGGATGCGTTAGCCTTCGGCGGGTCAAAAGTACACGCCGTGTCCGAATGAAACGGAGTTTCCATGTCTGCTTACGTCATCGCCAACGTCGATGTGCTCGATGAGGAGGCCGGCTGGGCCTACGCCCCCGTTGCCCAGCGGTCGATCCTCGACCACGGCGGCCGCTACCTGGTCGCGGGCCCCGTGCCCGAACCCGCCGAGGGTACTTGGGCCTCCTCCCGGCTCCTGATCATCGAGTTCCCCGACATGGACCGTGCCCGGCAGTGGTACGACTCCCCTGAGTACCGGCGGGCCAGGCAAATCCGAGACGGCAAGGCCCGCGTCGGGCTGCTCTTCGTCGAAGGCTCCCCACCCGAAGGCTTCACCCTTCCCTCCTAGGAACTCTCCGATGGAGGTGACCCCCGTGCGCTTGTCAAAGGCCGTTGGTGGACTGGTCGACGATGCCGAGCGCGTTCTGCCGACCCGCCGAGCGGGCCCTGGGGTCGGGAACATCCGGCGAGCCGCAAAGTAGCTGTCCGCGATGGCGGTGACTGTGTGCTCGCAGAAGACCGATTCGCAGAAGCCGGGGAGGGCCGGTAACGCGTTCGCCACTTCTGGTCCACTACCGCCAGTTCGGTGCACCCTGGAAACATGACGAAGACGTCGCCCGAGGCGGGACATGCGCCGGGTTCGCGGTTATGGCGGGTCGTGGCGATCGCCGCAGTCGTGGTGCTGGCAGTCTGCCTGGCGGCCGGGGTGTTGTGGTTCTTCGCCGATCCGCTGCACTTACCCGACCAGGTGCTGCAGGTACTGGATCAGCGGGCCGGCGTGGTCGGCATGTTCACCGGCATGGCGCTGGGGGCGGCCGCCCTGGGGGTCGCCGTGGTGGCGTTGCGGGCGCAATTGCGCGCCGAGCACGCCCCGGCACAGGCCGAGCAGCAGACCAGCCCGCCCACAGTGTCGGCCTCGGGCGAGCGGGTGGTCGCCCTTGACGGCGACAACTCCGGCATCATCTCCACCGGTGACGGCGCCCGGAACGTGCAGATGCGGGCCGAGGCCTCCGGGCAGGGCCGCGTGTACCAGGCAGGTGGCGACCAGACCATCAACGAACGATGACCACCCCACCAGATGATCCCCAAGAGCTGCTGGGCATCCAGATGGACGGCACCGCTCGTGAGCACGGCCGGGTGTACCAAGCAGCTCACAACCAGATCATCAACCACAGCGAGCACCACCACTATCCACCTGCGCCGGAGCCGGGCCAGATCGTCGAGGGCGACATCCCGCAATGTCCGCCCGGCTTCCAGCCACGCGAGCAACTGCTGCAGCGCGTGGCCGGCCTGTTCGGCGATCCCGCGCCCGGCCAGAGCGGTCAGGTGGCCGGCGGGGCAGCGGTGATCTGCGCGATGGCCGGAACCCCCGGGGTGGGCAAGACGATGCTGGCCGCCTCCTACGCCTGGGCCTGCCAGGCCGCGCGCTGGCCAGTCATCGCCTGGATCGCCGCCGAGACCACCGACCAGCTCCTGACCGGCCTGGCCGCCCTGGCCGAACGGCTCGGCGAACGCAAGGCCGACGACGACGCCACGGCCGCCGCCGAACGAGCCAAGAATTGGCTGGCCGCCACCACCCGGCCGGCACTGCTGGTGTTCGACAACGCCACCGACGCCGCGGCGGTGCGCCGCTGGTGCCCGGCCACCGGCGCCACCCGCGTGCTCATCACCACCCGCAACCGCGCCTTCCTGCGCCTGTTCCAACCCGTTGAGGTCGAAGTCTTCACCACCGCCCAAGCCCACGCCTTTCTGCGCCGGCGCACCGGCCTCGAGGACGCCGACGATGTCGCCCAACTGGCCGACGAGCTGGGATGCCTGCCGCTGGCGCTGGCCCAGGCCGCCTCCGTGATCACCCGGCTGGGCCTCAGCTACAGCGACTACCTGAACCTATTGCGTGGCTTCCCAGTCACCGAGTACCTGCCCGCCCAGCACGGCGACGCCTACCCGGCCGGCACCGCCGAGGCGATCCTGCTGTCGGTCACCCAGGCCGAGACCGCACTACCCCAGGCCCACGACCTGCTGGAGATGCTCTCGGTGCTGTCCCCGGCCGGCGTCCCCCTGGAGGTCCTGCAAGCCTGGAGCACCCCCGACGGCGAGCCGCTACAGCTACGAACCCTGCTGGCCGACCTGGCCGATACCTCGCTGATCGCCTTCAGCGAGGACCATTCCGCCATCTTGATGCACCGCCTGGTCCAGCGCGTCCTACGCGACCGCGCCGCCCACCACGGTGACTTCGACGCCATCCTGAGTCGGGCCACCGACCTGCTGCACGCCTTCAAAACCACCCTGCCCGACGGCGTCCACACCTGGGCTGCACGCGGCGCCGTCGAAGTATTCATCGAACAGACCGATGCTCTCTATCGGCATGCCCACCTCAGGGAGGGTCCTTCTAGCGACCTTTTGGAGCTTTTTAGTTGGTGTGGCCACTACCTGTACGCACTGGCCGACCTCACTCGTGCGGTCGCCCTGCGGGAGGTGACGGTTGCCGATCACGAGCGGGTGCTGGGCGCCGACCACCCTTCAACCCTGACCTCCCGCAACAACCTCGCCCACGCCTACCGAACGGCGGGGAACCTGGGCCAGGCCATCCCCTTGTACGAGGCCACGCTCGCCGACCGGGAACGGGTGCTGGGCGCCGACCACCCCTCAACCCTGACCTCCCGCAACAACCTCGCCCAGGCCTACCAGGCAGCGGGCGACCTGCGCCAGGCCATCCGCTTGCACGAGGCCACACTCGCCGACCGGGAAGGGGTGCTGGGCGCCGACCACCCTTCAACCCTGACCTCCCGCAACAACCTCGCCCACGCCTATCGAACGGCGGGCGACCTGGGCCAGGCCATCTCCTTGTACGAGGCCACACTCGCCGACCGGGAACGGGTACTGGGTACCGACCATCCCGACACGCTGGGCTCCCGCAACAACCTCGCCCACGCCTACCGAGCGGCGGGCGACCTGGGCCAGGCCATCCGCTTGTACGAGGCCACACTCGCCGACCGGGAACGGGTACTGGGCACTGACCACCCTTCAACCCTGACCTCCCGCAACAACCTCGCCGCCGCCTACCAGGCGGCGGGGGACCTGGAGCGGGCCCTCCCGTTGTACAAGCAGACGCTGGCCGAGCGTGAGCGGGTGCTGGGCGGCGACCACCCCGACACGCTGGCGTCCCGCAACAACCTCGCCGCCGCCTACCGAACCGCGGGGGACTTGGGCCGGGCCATCCCCCTGCTGGAGGCCGCCTTCGCCGACTGCGAGCGGGTGCTGGGCGCCGACCACCCTACGACTCGCATTGTCCGAGAGAACATTGAGACGGTGAACGCCGACAACATGCGCCACGGTGCCCGCGGATGGAGGCGGCTGTTCCGGAGGCGGGGCCGCGCCACTGGCGAATCTTGAGGGAGCTGGATCCTTCAGATGACGATCGTTTTTTGCAGACCGGCCATGCTGGCCATCAGAAGGCACGGGGAGTCTTCAACAACTCGTTCAACAACTCCGGCGGTTCAACAACTCTTGAACACTGTTTGTTGACAGAATTGCCGGCGCGACGACGCCCTGCAGCTCTGCGCCTGCCGATAATCTCATCCACGCTGGTCAAGCGGCATGTGAGTATGTGTGGAGGAGGCCGCCGAGCCGGTCTCTTCGGCGTACGTCGAGGTTGGCGGTCGTTCCAGAGCAGTAGCGGTCGAGGAGTTCAGGGCGGCAGTGCTGCACCCATCGCTCGGATCAGGAAGCGTGTCCGGCAGCCCGCCGGCTCGGATTCGGCGTGGCGTAGCGCGTGCGGTGGCGCACTGTGTGCGTATAACTACTCTGTGCCGAACGAAGTGCAGAAGGTGATTTGTGTCGGTGGCGGACCCGCCGGCCTGTATTTCGCGATCCAGATGAAGCTGCGCGATCCTTCGTGTGACATATCCGTTTTCGAGCGCGATCCGGCGGGTTCGACGTACGGCTGGGGCGTGACGTACTGGGGAAGCCTGCTCGACCGGCTTCACGAGAGCGATCCCGAGTCGGCCCGCGCCATCGGCGAGGCGTCCGTACGGTGGCAGGACGGGATCGCCCTCGTCGGCGGCCGCACCACCACGCACCGCGGCGACGAGGGCTTCGGCATCGGCCGCCACCGGCTGCTCGGCATCCTGGCCGACCGGGCGATCGCACTCGGCGTGCGGGTGGAGTTCGAGCGCGAGATCCTCGGCGAGGTCCCGGAAGCCGACCTGGTGGTGGCCGCCGACGGGGTGAACAGCCCGCTGCGCGGCCGCCACGACTTCGGCACCGAGGTCGCCACGGGGGGCAACACCTACATCTGGCTCGGGACCACCAAGGTCTTCGACGCCTTCACCTTCGCCTTCGTGGAGACCGAGCACGGCTGGATCTGGTGCTACGGCTACCGCTTCGACGACGAGCGCAGCACCTGTGTGATCGAGTGCGCGCCCGCCACGTGGCGCGGGCTCGGGCTCGACCGCGCCGACGAGGCGGGCAACCTGGAGCTGCTGGAAAAGCTGTTCGTCGACGTGCTCGACGGGCATCGGCTCGTCGGGCGCGGGCAGGGCGTCGCGCAGTGGCTGCGCTTCCAGACCGTGACGAACCGCTCCTGGCACTGCGGCAACCTCGTCCTGCTCGGCGACGCCGCGCACACCACGCACTACTCGATCGGCGCCGGGACCACGCTCGCGATCGAGGACGCCATCGCGCTGGCCGGCGCGATCGAGCGTCACCCCGCCCTGGCGCCCGCGCTCGCGGCCTACGCGCGGGAGCGCAAGGCCGCGTTGTTGCCGGTCCAGAGCGCCGCCCGCTACAGCGCGCGGTTCTACGAGGACCTGCCGCGCTACCTGCGCCTGGAGCCCGCGCAGATGTTCGCGCTGCTCGGCCAGCGGCACTCGCCGCTGTTGTCGTACATGCCGCCGCGGCTGTACTACCGGCTCGACCGGGCGGTGAGCCGGCTGGAGGCGGCGCGCAAGTTCAAGCGCTGGGCCGGGCACCGGATCGCCGGGTCACTGCAGTCGTTGTCGCGCTGACGGGGTCAGCGCAGGTCGCGGACGAGGCGGCCGACGACGGAGTGGACCCTGCCGTCGTCGAACGAGTCCGAGCCGATCAGCAGGGTCACAGCCATCACCGGTGGCAAGGCCACGAGTGCTGCCGGCGGCTCCCTCGGTGTCGATGCGCAGCGTTCGGCTCTCTCGTCGCTCATGGCACGCCGATGCGCCGGCTGATCGAATCCGGCGCCCTGCGCGGAGACCGCTGATCGGCCTGCGCGACCCGGGCTCCGCACCGGGCACCGGCCCCCCAGAACCCGTTCCCCGGGGCCGATCACGGCTGTCGGCGCCCGACACCGGCCATCGCTGACTGTCCGGCTTGCCGCGTTTGTCAAATGGGCGTCACCAGAGGTGTACTGCCTTCCGGAAAGCTGATCATCCGATCACGCACGAGGGAGGACCGGTGGACTTCGCGATCCTCGGCACCATTCGCCTCAATGGTCCCGGCGGCCGGATCCGTCTCAGCCGCAAGCAGCGGGCCGTGATCGGGGTCCTGCTGCTCCACCCGAACGCGACCGTTTCCACCGAACGCCTGATCGGCGCCCTCTGGGACGACCCGCCCCGCTCGGCGCTGTCCAACGTCCAGACCTACGTCCATCAGCTCCGCCGCTCCCTGGAGGGCAGCGGCCTGTGGCTGGGGACCGAGGGGTCGGGGTACGCCTGCGAGGTCCCGCCGGAGCGTCTGGACCTGCTGGTGTTCGAGGAGGGCGTACGCCGGGCGCGCAGGGAACGGGCGAACGGCGACCTGGTGGCGGCCGAGCGCGAGTACGCGGCCGCGGTCGCGTTGTGGCGCGGAACCCCGGCCGAGGACGTACCGCTCAGCGGGGCCGTGGCGCCGCGGATCACCGAGCTGGAGGAGCAGCTGGCGGTGGCCAGATCGGAGTGGATCGACGTACGGCTCGCGCTCGGCCACGACGGCCTCGCCGCCGAACTGCGCACCCTCGTCGCCGCCCACCCGCTGCGTGAGCGGTTGCGCGAGCAGCTCGTGGTCGCCCTGCACCGCAGCGGGCGGCGGGACGAGGCCCTCGACGCCTTCCGCGAGGCGCGTGAGCTGCTGGTGGCCGAGCTGGGCATCGAGCCGGGCCCGGAGCTGCGCCGCCTGCACGCCGCGCTGCTCTCCGGCGACGCCGACCGCCGTTCGCCGCTGCTCCCCGGCGAGACCGATCACCACTCGCCACCGGCCGGAGAGGCCGGGCGCCACTCGCCGCCACCGGCAGGAGAGGGCGGTCGTCATTCGCCTCCGCCGGCCGCGGACGCCGACCGGCACCGCATGCCGCCTGCCGCGGACGTCGAAGCGGACCTCGAAGCGGACGTCGAAGCGGGTGCGCGGCCGATGGCGTTCCGGGGGCTGTGCCAGTTACCCGGCGATACCGCGGACTTCGTCGGGCGTACGGGAGAGATCGCCGAGCTGCTGGAGCTGCTGCGGGCGGGCGCGGATCGGCTCGGTCCGCCCATCGTGGTCGTGTCCGGTCTGCCCGGCGTGGGCAAGACCACGCTCGCCGTACGACTGGCGCACCTGTTGCGAGCCGACTATCCCGACGGGCAGCTCTTCGTCCGGCTCGGACGGGACGCGCGCGGCCCCCGGGAGCCCGGCGAGCTGCTGGACGTGCTGCTGCGCTCGCTCGGCCTCGACGGCGCGCTCATCCCCGTCCCGGTCGAGGAACGCGCGGGACTGCTGCGTCAGCGGCTGGCCGACCGGGCGGTGCTCCTCGTGCTGGACGACGCCGTCGAGGAGGAGCAGCTCCGCCACCTGCTGCCGGGCACCGCACGCGGCGCCGTCCTGGTGACCTCCCGCTCTCCGCTGCCCGCCCTGGAAGGCGCCGTGCGGCTCACGCTCGACGTCCCTGACGAGAAGGACGCCAGGCTCCTGCTGGAACGCGTGGCGGGCCCGGACCGCATCGGTTCGGCGCCCGGCGCGGCCGAGCAGATCCTGCGTTCCTGCGGCCGGTTGCCGCTGGCCATCCGGGTCGCGGGAGCCCGCCTGGCCACCCGGCCGGTCTGGCCGGTCAGCGAGTTCGCCACCCGGCTGGCCGGACGGGGCCTGGACGAGCTGGTCGTCGGCGGGCTGGACGTGCGCGCGACGTTCGAGCCGAGCTACGCGGCGCTGCCGGACCCGGCCAGGCGCGCGTTCCGGCTGCTGGGCCTGGCCGGGCTGGACAGCGTGGCGGAGTGGTCGGTCGCGGCCCTCCTCAGACGACCCGCCCCGGAGACGGACGCGGCGCCCGCCAGACCGCCTGGCTCAGACGGGGATGCGGACAAGCTGGGGGCGGCCGCGCTGGAGGCGGATGCGGCGCTGGAGACGCTGGTCGCGCGGGGCATGCTCACCTCGACCGAGGTGGACGGGGCCGGACAGCCCCGCTACCGGCTGCACGACCTGCTGCGGGTGTACGCGCGGGAACGGGCGCAGGCGGAGGAGACCCCCGAGGGGCGGCGTGCGGTGCTCACCTGGCACGTGCTGGAATGCCTGCGGCGTACCCGGGCCGCCACGCGCCGCCTGCCGATCCTGCTGGCCCCGCCGTACGAGCGCGAGCCGGAGGAGGGACCGGCGCCCGACGTGCGGGTGAGCGAGATGTGGCTGGCGGCCGAGCGGCGTACGCTGATGCTCGCCCTCAGCACCGCCGCCGAGCTGGGCCTGAACGACGCGGCGGCCGAGCTGGGGCACCACCTCACCAGCTATTTGATCATGGATCGGTTCCTGGCCGACGCCGAGCGGGTCCAGCAGATCGTGATCGGGCTGGGCGATGGGCGCGCCGCGCTGCGGGCCCGGCTGCTGCTGGCCACGGTGGAGATCGAATGGGGTCGGTTCCTTTCGGCCGAGACCATGTGCGGCGCGCTTCTGGCGGAGTTCGGCCGCGCCGGCGACAGGCATGGAGCGGCGTACGCGCTGATCGTCAGGGCCGCCGCGCGGCACGGCATGGGCCATCTGGACGAGGCGCTGGCCGACGCGTACGCCTGCCTCGACCTGATGGCGGCTCACGGCGACGCCGCCGGGCTGGCGTACGCGTGGACCTGGCCTGTCTGGATCCACGTCGAGCGCGGCGAGCACGGGCGGGCCGTGGAGATCGCCAGAGCGCGGCTGGAGGTGACCGAGAAGGACGACTACGCCATCCGCGGCAACCTGCTGCGCGGCCTCGGCACCGCCCTCTACCAGCGGGGCGAGACGGCGGAGGCCGTCGTCCGCTACCGGGAGGGCCTGCTGGCGGCGCAGGCGCTCGGCGATCGCGCCGAGACGAGCAAGGCGCTGCGCCGGCTGGGGGAGGCGCTGGGTGCGCTGGGCCGCTTCGACGAGGCGGCCGAGACACTGGCGGCGAGCCTGCGGCTGTTCGTGGAAAGCGGCGACACCCTGGGCGAGGCGCTGGCCGGGCACGCGCTCGGCGTCGTGCACCTGCGCCAGGGCGAGCCCCGCCGGGCGGTGGCGGACCTGCGGGCCGCGCTGGAACGGCTCGGCGGCGACGGGCCTCCGGTGTGGCGGGCCCGCGCTCTCAGAGAGCTGGGCCGGGCCTACGCCCTGCTGGGGCGGCACGAGGAGTCGGCGGCGGCGTGGCGCGGCTCCCTCGCCCTGTTCGGCGACGCGGCGGAGGGACGGGAGGTGGCCGCGTTCCTGGCGCCCTGACCGACGCTATTCGCCGAGCCGCCACACGACCGGCACGCCCTGCGTTCCCGCCAGCCTGGCCTCCTTGCGCGCCAGCCCCGGCGTGGCGCCCTCGGCGACCAGCACACCCTCGGGCGACAGGGCGGCCCACATCCCGGCGGGCGCGTCGGCCACCTCCAGCGCCCGGTTCACCTCCAGCGCCCGGTTCACCTCCGGCCGGGCCGGGGCGGGCGTCCGGCGGGCCTGCCACCGCCGCCAGTACAGCCACTGCACGACGATCAGCGGCCCGAGCACGGTCAGCAGCGGCAGCAGCCGGCCATGGGACAGGACGAAGGCGATGGACAGAGCCAGCAGGACGGCCTCCAGGCCGGCGGCACACCAAGCGGCCGCCTTCCCGTACGCCCGTAGCGCCACCACCGGCCAGATCGACAACATCAGGCAGTCGCCGAGCCCGATGAGGGCGGGATCGTCGCCATAGGAGGAGGCCAGCACCGGCGCGAACGGCAGCCCCTGCATCCGCTGGACGAAGTCGGCGGTGAGCGACGTCAGCCCGGTGGCCAGCGTGTCGTACAGGGTGAGGGCGGCGGCCAGGGCGGCCACCTGCGCGGGCGTGATCGCCGCCTGCACCCACATGTTCACCACGCCGACGACGAGCAGGATCAGCAGGGCGTCGTTGATCACAAGGAGCGCGGCCGGCCATCCCAGCGCGAAGCCGGTGACGTCGGCGGCGCACAGGAGCAGGGCGGCGATCATGCCCCACCGGCCGCCCAGCACGGGGGCGAGGGTGAGCTGGGTCAACGTCAGGACCACGAGCCCGAAGATCGACACGACGACGCCCGTGGGCAGGTGCAGGTACGCGAACGGCATCACGACCAGCGTCACCACCATGACCGCGATGTCCGCGCCCACCATCCGGCCGACCGGCGGTCTGGGCATGACGTAACGGCGCAGGTACGCGGCGGTGAGCGCGACGGCCAGAGCGACCAGGGCGTACAGGGCGAGCACGTACGGGGTCATCACAGTCCTCGCTCGAAGCTGATCTCCAGCAGGTCCGTGCGCAGCCGGCAGGGCGTGGGCAGGTCCTCGGCGGTCTCGACCAGGACGATGCCGGTCAGAGGCAGCCCGTGGGCGCGCTCCTCCAGGCGGCCGAGCAGGCCCTGCTCGGCCTTGCCCGCGACGACGTACAAGATGGTGCCCTCCAGGGCGTACCGGGTGGGCAGCGGCAGCGCGTGCTCGGCCTGCAGCAGGTCCAGCACGTCACGCGTGGTCAGCCCGCCGGGCGACCTGCGGCCGAGCACCCGCGAGGTGGCGGGCAGGGCGGCGAGGGCGCACGTCGGGGGCTCGGCCAGAACCTGGACGAGGTCGCCGGTGACGTACCTGAGCAGAAGCGTGGTGTCGCGGAACGTGGAGTACGGCGTCACGACGATCGTGCCGACCTCGCCGGGAGCGGCGGGGGCCAGGGTCTCGGGGTCGAGTATCTCGACCAGGCCCTGGTCGGCGGACAGGTGCAGATGACCGTCGGGGCAGACGCGGCCGGACACCGGGGCGATCTCGGTCATGCCGTACCCGTCGCGGACCTCGGCCCCGAACGCGTGCTCCGCCCGCTCGCGCAGCGCGTCGGTGAGGACCTCGCCGCCGGACCAGATGGTGGTCAGCGCGAAGTCGGCGGCCCGCCAGCCGCCCCGCTCGGCCTCCTGCACGAGCGCCGCGAGGTGGGAGGCCGGCACGTTGAGGTGAGACATCTGCGCGCGCTTGCCCGGAACGTGCAGCGGAGTGGCCAGCCGGTCGAGCGTGGCGGCCGGGTCGATGGTGCCCAGGTGGGCGAACACGGCCCCGGTACGGGTGACGGCCCGTTCGGTGAGGATCTGCGCGACGGACCGCGAACTGCTCGCGTTGGCCCACACGTCGTCCGTGCGCACGTTCCCGGACATCATGAGCGAGAGCGCCGACAGGCACGACAGCAGCTCGATCTCGTAGGCGGAGAACCACACGAGCGTGGGCGTGCCCGTCGTGCCCGTCGTGCCCGTCGTGTGCGCGAGCACGGATGGCCTGGCCAGGTCGGAGACGAAGGCCGCCGGCCTGCCGCGCAGGTCGGCCTTGGAGGTGGGGGCGATCGAGGACAGGGTTTGCGGGGTGATGGAGGCCGGGTCCACGCCGTGCTCCGCGAACCACCGCCGGTAGTAAGGGCTCTCCGCCGCCGCGTGGGCCACCGTGCGCCGCAGCCGCCGCCGGGTGAGGTCCTCCTGGAGCTCGGGGTCGTTGCCCGCGATCAGGTCGTCGGCGCCCTCGCCGGGCGAGCCGAACGTCTCCAGCGTCTCGCGCATGTCGTCGACCAGCGTGTAGACGTCCCGCAGCCGGAACCTGCGCCCCGACATCATCGACCAGGCGTAGCCGAGCTGGCGTACCGCGGTGCCGAACACGCCGCTTTCCTCCCGTCGTGGTGTCCCCCGGGAGAGGGCTCCCGGGGGATCACTCGCTGTTCGTCAGACCTGCAGCCCGAAGATGGCGCTGGACAGGGTGCTGACGGCGTACTTCGCGTAACGACGGGCGGTCTTGACCATGACGAACTCCCAGTTCTTCAGGGGGCGCACCGATCGCGCCCTCTGCGATCAAGAGTGCGAGCCGCTGCCAGAGATCCCCTACACAGTCGCTACAAAGTCATTACAAACAGCTGGTGGCGGGCCCCGTCACCCGCCGGTGAGCCGATGCCGGGTCTCGCAGCAGTCGTCGGCGGCCCAGATCCCGACGGCCAGGCGCCCGTCCGGCTTGGGCCGCAAACCGCCGGTCGGGCCGCCCGGCAGCTTGGTGAGGTCGGGGTCCCGCATGGGATTTGAACGGGCTCCGGGGCGGCGGGGCTCGGACAAGTGGCGAGGGCTCGTGGCGGACCCGATGGCTCGGAGGACCTGCAACTCGGGCTAACGGAGGACTCGGTAGCGAAGATGAGCCTCACTCGCGAAGGCTGATGTGTCGAGGCGCTCAAGCTCGATGTGCCGCCCAAGGCCGGCGAACAGCGAGATGCCGTCGCCGAGCAGGACCGGCGCAACGTCCAGGTGGAGCTCGTCGACGAGACCGAGCCGCAGGCACTGTCGTGAGATGGTTCCTCCGAGCAGGCTGACCCAGCCGTCCCCGGCCGCTTGCGTGGCCAGTCTGACGGCCTCGTTGATGTCGTCGACGACGAAGTTGTACGTGATGCCGTCGCGCTCGATCGGCTCATGGGCGCTGTGGGTCATCAGGTAGACCGGGACCTTCAGCATGCCGCCGTACGGGATCTCGCCGTCCTCGATGGTCTGGGTCTTGTTCGCGCCGCCGACCACCGCGCCGATCCGGCTCATCACTGCCCCGACGACGGCGTCGTCCTCGGGAGCGGAGGGTCGGCCGAACATCCAGTCGACCCCGCCGTCCTCCCTTGCCATGAACCCGTCAAGAGTGATGGTCGCGTGGACGATCACGGTGGCCATAAGTCGCTCCCTTCTCCGAGAGGTGAGTCGATCGACTCGCCTCTATGACCGTAATCGTGTGCGGAATGGTGAGTCAAGGAACTCGCCTCGATGAGATACTGAACGGATGACACGTGGACGCTCCTCGTACCACCGTGCGGTGGCCGCGACCAATCGCGAGGCGATCCTCGGCGCCGCCGCGCAGCTCTTCCTGGAGTTCGGGTACGACCGCACGCCACTGGCACGTGTCGCCGAGCAGGCAGGGGTGTCCAAGGCGACGCTCTTCAAGCAGTTCCCGACCAAGGCCGAGCTCTTCGAGGCAACGGTGCTCGCGGCAGGCGGATCGCCGGCGCCGGAACCGGTCGAGATCCCGACCGGCGACCTCTACGCGGGCTTGGTGGTGCTAGGTCGCGCGTATTCGGAACTGTTGACTCGTCCTCGCATGGTCGCCCTGATGCGAACCGTGATCGCCGAATCGCACCACTTCCCCGAACTGCGCGAGCGGACCTTCGACTTCGGCACGCTGCCTGTGCTGCAGGCGCTGGGACGCTATCTGCGGGAGGCGCACTCCGCAGGCAGCGCCGACATCGATGATCCGGATCTGGCATCCGCACAGTTCCTCGGCATGATCGCGTCCGCGATCTTCTGGCCGCGCCTCACGCACGGTACGTGGTCGATCACCAAGGAAGAGCAGTCGCGAGCGGTCGACGAAGCAGCCCGAACGATCGCCGCGCGCTTCGCAACTCCCTGACGTGATCATCCGCGTCCGGGGCGGTGCCCAACCTCAGGCGGACAGCCTCCTCGCCCGGCACCGCGCCACGCTGGAGCAAAGTGCCTGGCAACTCCCACCCGTCGCGTCCCGTCGAGGCCTTCGGCGGTGGCCACCCGCGTGAGCTGGTGGCTGATGCCCGCGTCTCTATCGCGGGTCGAGTACGCGCGTCATCCAGATCGAGTCACCGTGTTCGGCGTCCTCGTCGATGCGGTCGCTTCGGTGGAAGCCGAGTTTCTCAAGGACGCGGAACGAGGGTGTGTTCCACTCCCGCACAGTGGCCCAGAGGCGGTGACGCCCTGTTCGAATCGCGGCTTCCAAGACCGCACGGGCGGCTTCTGTCGCATAACCATGGCCGTGAGCTCGTTGTGCCAGCTCGTACGCGATCTCAGGTTCGTCGAACGTTCCCTGGCCGACGGTCAATCCGCAATACCCGATGAACTCACCGGTGTCGCGCAGCTCCATGGCCAGCAACCCGAGCCCGGGAGCCGCCGTCAGCGGATTGTCAACGAGCCAGCTGCGGACGTCCTCGACCGTCGGCCGTCCCTCGGCGTCGATCCGGCGGGCCGCCGGCACTCGCGGGTCCCGCTCGAACCACAACCCGCGGAACTGTTCTGCGTCCGACGGCACCCACCGTCGCAACCGCAGCCGCTCGGTCATCAACTCTGCCGGTAGATCCTCATATGTCCTCATCCGGCCAACCTAACCCAGTGCCGGTCACCCTCGGACCCGACAGAAGCGGTAGCGAGAATGTCGGGAGATCCGGGCCGGTGACGTCGCACGATGGGGGCATGGACGACACGACCTTGACATCCCGTTTCCTCCGCGACGGCTTCGTGAAGCTGGAGGGTGCCGTCGCGCCGCGCGTGGCCGCAGACTGTGCGCGGCTGCTGTGGCGGGAGACGGGCTGCGACCCGGACGACCCGTCCACGTGGACGCAGCCCGTGCACTGGGTGGCCGGTATGGCGCAGGGACCGTTCGCGGCCGCACCCAATTCCCCGGCCCTGCATCATGCGTACGACCTGCTCGTCGGCGCGGGACGCTGGGAGCCGCGCTACTCACTGGGCACGTTCCCACTGCGCTTCCCCCACGAGGAGGAGCCGAACGACGCTGGCTGGCACATCGAGGGGAGCTATCTGCCGGAGGGCGAGAGCTGGTACTTCACGAATCTGCGCTCCCAGGGGCGGGCGCTGTTGATGCTCTTCCTGTTCAGCGAAGTCGGTGAGGAGGACGCCCCGACCCGGATCCGGGTCGGCTCACACCTCGACGTGCCGAAGGTGCTGGAGAAGTACGGGGAGGACGGGGCGAGCGGGCTGACCCTCGCACCCGATCTGGTGGCGGCGTCCGACCACCGGCCGCTCGCCCTCGCCACCGGGTCCCCGGGCGACGTTTTCCTGTGCCATCCGTTCCTGGTGCACGCCGCACAGCCGCACCATGGGGTGCGGCCGCGCTTCATGGCCCAGCCGCCGCTCCTGCCGGCCGCGCCGTACGAACTGGATCGGGCCGACGGCGCGTACTCACTGGTGGAGATTGCGATCCGCCAGGGGCTGGGACGGGACGGGGGCGGCGCTGGATAGAGGTGCCTGACGACTATCGTCGGCAGGGCGGCCGTGCAGAGGCTGCGGAAGGAGGGCACGCATGCTGGAGCGGCTGAACCAGGCCATGGAGCACATCGAGGGCCATCTCGACCAGGCCCTCGACGTGGAGGAGCTGGCACGCGTCGCGGCCACCTCGGAGCAGCACCTGCGCCGGATGTTCTCCGCGCTGGCGGGCATGCCGCTCGCGGAGTACGTCCGGCGCCGCCGGCTCACCCTGGCGGGCGCCGAAGTACTCGCGGGGCGTGAAACGCTGCTGGATATCGCGGTGCGCTACGGCTACGGCTCCGGTGAGGCGTTCGCGCGGGCGTTTCGTGCCATGCACGGCATCGGACCAGGCGAGGCCCGGCGTACCGGCGCCGCGCTCACCTCCCAGTCCCGAATGGCCTTCCGCCTCACCATCGAAGGGAGCAGCAGCATGCGGTACCGCGTCGTGGACAGGGCGGACTTCACCGTCGTCGGGTTCAAGGCCCGGGTACCGCTGGTGCACGCGGGCCCGAACCAGGCGATCATCGACTTCGTCCGTAGGATCGATCCACCGGCTCTGGGACGCCTGGAGAAGCTGTCGGACCAGGAACCGTACGGCATCGTCGCGGTGTGCGACGACATGGAACCCGGCCGCGCCGAGGGTGATGAGCTCGACTACCATCACGGCGTGATCACTTCCGCCGCCGCTCCGGAAGGCACGACCACGCTGGCCGTCCCCGCCGGCACCTGGGCGGTCTTCACCACCTCCGGGCCCGCGCCACGGGCCATCCAGGAGCTGTGGCGGGACGTGTTCACCGAGTGGTTCCCGTCGAACCCGTACCGCACCCGCACCGGCCCCGAGATCCTCCGCATCCAGCTGTCGCCGGACAAGACGGAGGCCGACGCCGAACTGTGGCTCCCGGTGGAGCCCGAGCACCGCTGAACACGGCGACCTACCCCCGGGGTGGACGTCCGGGCTGACCTTCGCGATGGCATCCCCCGGACACGAATGCTGGGTCAGGGCCGTAGGAAGCGATGGAGTGCACGTGAGGCGGCCATTCGGCCGGTCCCGGCCGCCGCCCGGAAGGCAGCCGTTCCCGGCGGAACGGGGTCGCCAGATGCCTGGTCAGTGCCCGTTCCTGACTCTGGGGCCGGCTCCAGACCCGGTTAGGCCTCCTCACATGCGATCTCGGGCGGGCAGCTGACCTTCGCGCCGCCGAACCTGACCCGGGTACCGCCAGGCACGCTCAGCCGGTAGTCGGCGCCGCAGTCGCCGCCCCCGCATTCGTAGTCGATGGTCATGCGGTGCTCGCTCCACGACTCGGTGTGGCGCTTGGGGCCGGTCCAGCGCAGCCTGCGGTCGACCACGACCTCGCCCGCCGGCCCGGTGACCACGGTGATCGTCACCGGGCCGCTGGAGTCGACCTCCAGCTCGTCTCCGGTCAGTCGGTACGTGCCGCGGGTGGTCTCCGAAGCGGGCACCATCGGCTCGCGGCCGTTGCTGTGGATCAGCATCGCGCCCCCGGCGATCGCGACAGCAGCCAGCAGGGCGGTGGCTGCGAGGATCTTCTTCATGCTTCAAAGGTAGGAACTCGCGGCCCCGGCGAACGATGGTGCTGCTTTCCCACTTGATGGTGGTGCTGGCCCCACCCTCGAACAGGGGTGCCGGATGATGGCCGACGCGGAGCCCACCGGGCTCGCCGGCGGCCGGGGGGCGGCGGCGGCAGCACCGTTGTGCCCGACGTTCTAGTCGGTGAGCAGGATGTCGTCCAGGCACAGCGTGTACGGCGCGTCAGCGCCGCCCACCTGGAACAACACCTGGGCCTCCCGGTCGGAGACCTTGGCGGTGTTCTGGTAGGTGTAGGTCCGGGAGCCGGTGCCGACCTCGGGGTAGCCGTCCACGATCGCGGTGTGCGTCTCGCCGCCGCCCTGGACCAGTGACCTGATCTTCACCGTCCGCGTCGCCGACGCCTTGAAGCTCAGCCGGTACGTCTTCCCGGCCTCCACGCCGATACCGCTCTGCCCGACCATCGCGGCCCACACGTTGTCACCACCCGCGGGGACGTGGGCGCACAACCGTCCGCCCGTCGCCTCGATCGGGGTGTTCTTGGACGCCCACCAACCCTTGACCCCGTTGTCCAGCGAGCCGTTCACGACGCTCTGGTGCACGGGCACGAGGGAGACATTGTCCAGGCACAGCGTGTACGGCGCGTCAGCGCCGCCCACCTGGAACAACACCTGGGCCTCCGTGTCCGCCCCCTTGGCCGTGGCCGCGTAGCTGAACTTCTTCGGGCTGCCGCCGACCTCGGGGTAGCCGTCCACGATCGCGGCGCGCTTCTCGCCGCCGCCCTGGACCACCGACCTGATCCTCGTCGTCCTCGTGGCGGTCGCCTCGAAGCTCAACTGGTAGGTCTGTCCGGCCTGGACCGCGACGCCGCTCTGCCCGATCATCGCGGCCCACACGTTGTCACCACCCGCGGGGATCTGGGCGCACAACCGCCCGCCGGTCACCTTGATCGGGGTGTTCTTGGACGCCCACCAACCCTTGACCCCGTTGTCCAGGGAGCCGTTCACCACGGCGTCGCCGGCGGGCGCGGCGGCGTACGCGGGAGTCGCCGCCGCGGCCATCGCCACGAAGGCGCCCACGGCGATGAGGCGCATCGATAGAGGATTCATGAAAAATGATCTTAGGAAGAGACGTCAGCATCGGCACAGAGCCAATTCGTGGTCACGCAGTTGGGCCAACCTTCACGAGTGGACCTGCGTGCGGTGGAGTGTGACGAAGGAGGCGAGAACGGCGGCGAGGCCGTCGGACGCGTTCACGGTGGAGTGGCGCAGCGGCGTGCCGGATTCGATGGAACGGGCGATCTCCTGGTACACGAGCCCGCGCAGGACCCGGACGGGCGGGATCTCCCGCATGGCCCTCGATCCCATGCGTTCGAAGAGCAGCGTGCTGCCGCTGACCGTGAGGCGCGCATCGGTGTCGAACAGGCTGAGCCGCTCAGACGGAACCGCGGAACAGGTCGTGCCGGCGAAGGCGAGCCGCGAGCCGTTGTGGAAGCTCACCAGGCCGATGGCCCGCCCTCCCGGATCGTCGTCGACCTGGATCCTCGTGTCGGCCGGCTCGCCGAGAAGCTGACAGGCCAGATCGAGGTACGGCGTGAGAATCCGGGCGAGTGCCCGTTTCTGCCGCGTCGGCCCCCAGCGGAACCACAACGGGTTGCGGAACTCCTCGAAGGGATGTGACCGGGAGACCTCGAGTGTCGCGCAGGTCGTCGCCGTCCAGGTCCAGGCTCGTACCTCGGCCGGCACCGCCATGCGGAACGGCATCATGACGCCGATCAGCGCTGTGTCACGCCGGGTCAGCTGCCGGAGCTGCGCCAGTTCCTGGGGGGAGGGGGCGGGTTCGTGCAGGAGTACCGCCTTGCCCGCCTCGGCCGCCTGCCGGACCAGGGCGACTCTCGCCTCCGTGTGGGTGCACAGGACGATGAGCCGGATGTCCGGGTCGAGCAGCAGGCTCTCCCATGTCGCGTCGGTGGGGGCACCGTCCGCGTCCACGACCGGGTCCCGGTTCAGCGCGTGGACGAGCTGGAAGCCCTCGTCGCGCAGCAGGTCGTCCACGGCCTGCTGATGGAGGGGACTGCCGCCGACGACGGCGGCCCTGATCGTCACGGCACGTCCGCCGTTTCGGACCGCCGGCTGATCGGATGTACGTTCGCGCCCTCGCGGAAGGGGGTCAGGCGAGTCATATCGCCCTCCAAGCTCTCATGACCTGACGCTCTGGTGGATGGGCCCCGCCGGAAGCGTGGCGGGATGTCCGGAGATCTTTACGAGCTGCCCAGTGTCATCTTGGATCCGCGTGGAGGCGAAGTCCACGGTCAGGAGTGGCGACGTCACGCCAAGGCAGATGGTCGCCTCGGCTCTCTTCCCGCGAACGGGTGGGTTCAGAGAAGGACCGTCATGGACGTCTCGGTGGTACGGAAGCCGATCCGCGGCCAGATGTGCCGCGCCGGGTTCGCCTGGCTGACCACGGCGGTGAGGGATTCCAGGCCGTCGGCCGCCGCCTTCTGTATGACGTGACGGAGGAGGGTCAGACCCAGACCTCAGGGCGTGCCGGCAGGGTGGCGGAAGGCGTTGGCGACCCATGAGAGGCCGTCCCAGTCATTGACCACCACCCCCGCCACCACCCGATCCGTCAGGTCCACGGCGAGTGAGCTGCAGGCAGGAGCGGGCCGATCAGCTCGCCCTGGAGAAGGGGAGCCAACTCCTCTCGCAGCACCTCTTCGTCGGTACGCGGAGAATGATCCGGATGTCCGGGCGGGAACGCGTTCCGCCAGGCGGGCAGCACCTCCTCCGGCGCACGATCGCAGGGCGTGAACCGGAATCCCTCCGGCGCCGTCGCGGGGGGCCAGGCCGCCGCTGCGCCGAGATCGCAGGAGATCACGTGCGCGTGCCGGATCAGGCGGGCACCGCGGGCCGTCAATTCCGCGCCGAAGTCTTCGGAGACCGTGACGTACCAGCCGCGCATTTTCGCGGCGACCGTCTCGGCCGGTCGCGGGCCGATGATCTCGACCTTGTGCGCCCACGGCCGGCCGTCCCGTTCGCCGTGCACGTAGCTGATTGCCGGAACACCCTGCTCATTCTCCAGAAAATGGCGCTCCTGCTGCATGCGAACATTTGTATCGCACCCCGGCGACATTGCTGAAGGCCGGACCGTTGTTTGCCGATGAACTGCCGCCATGGGCAGCTTGACGGCCCGCCGCGGCCAGTGCCTATGCTGGGCATTCCTTGGCGGCCGACCCTGGACAAAGGGAGTGGCGAGGCGATGCTGAACAGCGCGAACGGTGGCGACCTGACCGGCCGGTTGTCCGGCCCGCTGGCTGAGATCACCGCGCCGGAGCGCTGGAAGATACGCGCGGAGTCATTCTGGTGTTATGTGGAACCGCCGGGGTTCAGTCGCCGGCTCCAGGGGTGGAAGATACACGTCTCGGCGACCACGGAATCGGCGCCGACGGTGCTGGAGAATGCGGCCGAAGTGCTGCTGCGCCGACGGGCCTGTTTCAAATTCGCCAAAGGCCTGGAACAGGTCGCAGAACTGACGTCCATGCGTTTTCCCCGGTCCGGCGGAGGAAAATTCATCACCGTCTATCCCGATGACGACGAACATTTCCGCGTACTCGTGGAGGAGTTGCACGGGGCCGTCGCGGGGCAGGCCGGGCCGGCCATCTTGTCCGACCGGCCCTACTGCCCGGGAAGCCTGGTCCACTACCGATACGGGGGATTCACGGACGCCCTGTCCAGGCTCGACGACGACGGGTCGTACGTGCCGGCGCTCGTGGCCCCCGACGGCACCTGGGCGGAGGACCGGCGTGAGGCCCGGTTCACGCCTCCGCCGTGGGCGCCGCCGCCGTTTCCCGGGATGACGTCGCCGCCGGCGCGAGACGGCGGGCCGGTGTTCATCGCCGACCGGTTCCAGGTGGACGAAGCGATCCGGCACTCCAACCGAGGCGGCGTCTACCGGGCCACGGATCGGCGGAGCGGGCACCGGGTGATCCTCAAGGAGGCTCGTCCGCACATCTCGGACGCGCACGTCCGGTTGCGGCACGAGGCGGACATGCTCGACCTCATGGAGCCACTCGGCGTCACGCCCCGCAAGGTGACGCTGTTCGAGTACCAGCACCACCTGTTCCTGGCGGAGGAGGAGATCCCCGGGCGGTCCCTGCGGAAATGGGTGGAACAGGAGTCACAGGGGACGGAGATCCGCCGCCCGCGACCGGCGGACGTGCGGGCCGTGGCCGCACGGCTGGTGGACCTGGTGGCGCTGGTCCACCGGAGCGGCCTGGTGCTCCGAGATCTCAGCCCGGGCAATGTCGTGGTCACTCCGGACGGCGCGTTGCGCCTGGTGGACGTGGAGTTCGTGACCCGGCAGGGGAGCCCGGCCACGCCGGTGATGACGCCCGGCTACACGGCGCCGGAGCAGATCGCGGCACGCGGCTCCTCGGCGGTCGCCTCGCGGACGGCCGATCTCTACAGCCTCGGTGCGTGCCTGCTGTACCTGTGCGCCCGGGTCGACCTGGTGCTCACGGCTGACGACGACCCCGTCCGGGTGGCGGACGAGCGCATGGAGCTGCTGGTACGAACCGCCATGCACGGCAACGACCCCCTACGTCGCCTGGCACCTGTGATCCTCGGCCTGACGGCGGCGGAGCCGGGGGCGCGGTGGGGTCTCGACCGGGTGCGAGCCGCTCTGCGCGGCGACCGCGGCGCCGCGCCCGAGCCCATCGCGGCCCTCACCCCGGACGAGCAGGACGGTCTCCTGCGTGACCTGCTGGACCACACGGCGGAGCGGATGACGCCCGGCGGCGGACCTCTCTGGCCGCCCGTGCGGCACGAGAACCGTACGGGGGACGCCGCCGGTGTGCACGCCGGCGCCGGTGGCGTGATCATGGTGCTGGCGGGCGCGGTGCGCGTCTTCGACGACCAGAGACACCGGCACGCTCTGGCCACGGCGTCCGCATGGCTGTGCGCGGAGCTGGAGCGCGAGCCGCGCGTTCTTCCCGGGCTGTTCTTCGGCCGCTCGGGCAGCGCCTGGGCGTTGTACGAGGCGGCCCGCGTCCTCGGTGACGACGGCCTCGCCGAACGTGCCCTCGCCTATGCCAGGCGCATTCCGCTGCGGTGGTACATACCGGACTACACACATGGCACGGCGGGTGCCGGAGTCGCGCAACTCGCGCTCTGGCAGGCCACGGGCGACCCCGAATTCCGGGCGCGAGCACAATTGTGCGGCGATCGGCTGATGGAGACCTGCGAACGCCGGGCGGACGAAGTCGTGTGGCCGATCCCCGAAGGCTTCGCGTCCAAGCTGGCCGGTCTCACGCACTACGGTTTCGCGCATGGCGTCGCGGGCATCGCGACGTTCCTGCTCTCGGCCGGCCATGCCCTCGGCCGGGCCGACTACGTCGAGATGGCCGAGACCTGCGGCACGGCGCTGTACGCACGGGCCGAGCGGGTCGGCGAGGCCGTCCGGTGGCCGGTCGGCCCCAAAGACGCCACCCGGGCGGGGGCGCCGGAGCCGGACACCGCATGGTGGTGCAACGGCTCCGGCGGCATCGGCGCCTTCTTCGCCAGATTGTGGCGGACGACCGGCGACGCTCGTTTTCTCAGCATGGCGGAGATGGCCGCGACAGCGGTGCGGAACGAGCGATGGGTGCTCGGCCCCGATCACTGTCACGGCAACGCGGGGAACGGCGAGCTGCTGCTCGACCTGGCCGGCCTGCTGGGTGAGGAACGCTATCTCACCTGGGCCGCCGAGCACGCGGCCCGTATCCACAGCGGGCACGTCCGCGCGAACGGACGGAAAATCATCCGCGCCACGGACGGGCGGGACCTGCCCTTCAGCTACAACCTGGGCCTGGGCGGGATCATCGGGTTCCTGCTGCGGCTGCGCCATGGTGGCCGCCGGTGGTTCATGCCCGATGAGTTCGCCCTGCATCCCCCGCACGCAGAAGGGAGGTGAGACCGTGTCCACCGATGTGGCCGCTCTTCAGGAGCTTCCCGCCGCGGAGAACGCCGAGGCGCAGGAAAGAACCGTCTGCTGCATGACCTGGACCGTACCGGGTTGCCAGACCTCGTTCGTCTCCACGTAGGAGTGGCGAGGCGGGCCGGCCGGCCGCCCGGTGCCGGTGCTTTTACGGTGCGGGGTGGCCGGCTGTGCTCAGGGCGTCGTGCCAGGGGCCGATCTTTACGACAATCACGAGGGCGGCGTCATATCTCGTGTCCGGACGATCACGGACCGTCGTCCTTCTGGCGCACATTATAGCCAATTGCCGGAGAAATCTTGGGGGTTGTTCGTGCTTGTTCGATCAATAGAATGATGGGATCCCTGCGAGAATCGTCGTCGAAAGTTGTGCTGAATGCTGGTGTCACTCGGGCTGTATCCACTGGCGGAAAAGGTTTACCGGTTGCTCCTTCTACGTCAGGACTTAGACGTCGAGGCGATGGCGAGTGAGCTTTCCACAACTAATGATCAGGTCCGAACGGCGCTCGATCATCTGGCCGAGCTGGCATTACTCCTGCCCTCCTGGGAATCTCCCGGCAGCTTTCGGCCGGTCAGCCCGCAGGTGGGGTTGCAGGTGCTCCTCCAGCAACGCCAGGCCGAGCTGGCGCGTCAGCAGAACCAGATCGCCGAGGCCGAGTCCGCCATCGCGGCCATCGTCAGCGAATACTCCGACGCCCAACAGGACGGGCAACGTCCTGGGGCCGATTGGCTGCTCGGGATGGATGCCATCCAGGCCCGCATCGAGAGACTGTCGGCCGAGGCCGTCTGTGAAGTGGCCAGCATGATGCCCGGCGGGGCGCAGGACCCTCAGTTGATCGAGGCGGCCAAGTGCCTGGACAGGCAGGTCCGTGACCGGGGGGTGGACATTCGCACGATCGGGCTGGACAGCATGCGAAACGACGGCCCCACGCTGGCGTACGCGGAATGGCTGGTCGAGATGGGCGCGCAGGTCCGCACGGTGCCGACCCTGCCCATCCGGATGTTGATCTATGATCGCCAGGTCGCCTTTCTCCCGGTGGATGCGTCGAATACCCAGGTCGGGGCCGTGCAGGTGTCGGAAAGCGGGACCGTGGTCGCCGTCCTCGCGTTGTTCGACCAGATCTGGAACGCGGCGACGCCCATCGGGTCGCAACCGCACAAGGACGAGGCCGGGCTGCTGCCGCAGGAACGGCACCTGCTCAAGCTGCTGGCCGAAGGAATGACGGACGAGGCGGCCGGTCATCACCTCGGCCTGTCTCAGCGCACGGTGCGGCGCATGATGGCGGCGATCATGGAGCGGCTCGGCGCCCGTAGCCGTTTCGAAGCGGGGTTGCGCGCGGCGCGACAAGGCTGGCTCTGACCCGCCGCCTCAGCCTTCGGGGCGGCCGCGACGCGACCTGGACGCGCCATTGGCAGGTGCGGGCCGCCGTCGCCCGGGAAGTTGTAGAAGCCAATTGGGCCCCCACCGCGGAAGCGGGCGGCCGGCCTCATGGACGCGTTCTTCTCGCCCGGGCCGGGATCCGCCATCAGCCCGATCGCATTGTCGCCGCCCCCCTGGGCGGCGACATGGAGATCCGCCACTGGCGTCGCCCGCTGCCGGCCCCGTGCGGCGGTCAGACCTAATCAGGTCAGACACCTTTAGGTCACGCGCCGGCACTTCAACACGGTCCATTCCGCTGAGCATACTGATCGCACCACACGGCAGTTCCTCACCAGAAAAGGATCGAAAATGCAGCTTCCCACGAAGTTCACCGCGAAGATCGCTGCCCTCCTCGTTTCGGTGGCCGTGCTCGGAACGGGCGGCGCGGTGGTGGCCCTGGCCGGTCACGCGCCCGCCGGTAAAGCAGTCATGAACGTGGCCGACGGTGTAAACGGAAACATCTGGGGCTGAGTCCCGGATAATCGTTGCCGATGTTTCGTCATGTATGTGATTACAGCTCGCTTGGCTCCGACGATCCCGGGGAGCCCGCCGCTCGACACCGAGCGGCTGCGCTCTTCCCTGACCGCGTTCAGAGGCCCGATCAGCGTCTGCCACGCCTACCTCAGAAGTGACGCCGGCGGGATATCCCTGGTCCTGTACCTGAACGGCGCCGACCTGCCGCAGGTGGAAAGCGGCTCCCGCGCCCTGCTGGAGGCGGTGCTGGCCGACGATGCCGATCCGGCCGGATGGGTGGTCGCGCACTGCGGGGCCGACGTGATCTCGCTGGCGATGGACACGTTGCTCAGGGCCGATCCGTTGACCGAAACCTGATCGGATGGCCCTCGCTCCGGTGTCAAACCCCTGGCTTCGAGCATGGAAGGATGGAATGAAACTCTCAGTCGGGCGTTCGCCGCACCAAGAGTCGCTCCGCTCGCTGCTCCGCAAGCTTCGGATTCGGGCCGGGCTCACTCAACAACAACTGGCTGATCTGTCCACGTTGAGTGTGCGTGCGATTCGTGATCTGGAAAGTGGACGGGTGCATCGGCCCCGTTTGGAGACCGTTCGCCTGCTGGCCGACGGTCTCGCTCTCGAAGGCGGCACCCGCTCGCTGTTCATCGCGGCGGCGACCGAGGCCGCCGCCGCCGACAACGCCGACGACCACAACGCCGGCGCCGACAACGACGCCTTCATGCCGGAAGACGACTTGGGGGCCACGATCGCGCACGTCATAGAGAACGCGCTCATGAGCACCGTGCCAGGCCAGGTGGAGGCGCGGCCCTGCCCTCCGGAGGGGGCCGTCCGGCAGGTGTCCATGATCCGCCTGGACGGCGGCGAGCCCCGTCACATCTTCATGGAGATCTGGATGTGGCGTGGATCTGAGATGCCTCAATGGTTCCGGACGGACGACGCGTCAGGGTGGAGAATCCCTGATCTGACTTGAGGCCGCGCCCGGCGAGCCGGGGCCGGGTGATGTCCGCCGCCGGCCGGTCCGTTCTCGGTCATCGAGCGACGGGCCGGCTCGCGGCCTTTTTCTGTCGTGAGCTGGGAAAAGTCGAGCCCGCTGCCACCCGCTGCCGTACGCCTGCTTTGCTGGCAATCTCTCGCCATGGCTGCTACACGCCTTGGCAGACGCTGGACGCCCGCCGTTTCGGTGACACACGATGAATGCGCGGAAGCCGCCATTCCCCCGAAAAGCGCCGTCCCGGCCTCATGAAAGGTTGCCATGTCACAACCGACTGTTCTCGCGCCCCGTTCCTGGGCAGAGCCGGCAAAGCATTATCTCGCCGTCCTGGAGAATTCCTGGTATCAGCATCTCACGCTGTTCCAGGATATCGTCGCCCATCGGACGACCGACTTCTGGACAGCCCATGGCGCCCGTTATCTCAACGTGCCGATCACCACGGGTTCCATTTCCAGCCCGATGGGCCGCGGCAGCGACAGCACGCCGGTGAAGGTCGAGCTGGAAGGCGTTTCGACCTATCTCGCGGACTCGATGCAGTTCATGCTCGAATTCGGCTGCCGGCTCTCGCCCGGCGGGGCGTACTACCTCATGCCTTCCTTCAGGGGCGAGCAGGCCGACCAGACGCACCTGTGCCAGTTCTTCCACAGCGAGGCCGAGATCGCCGGAGGTCTGGACGACGTCATCCGGGTGGTGGAGGACTACCTGCGCCATCTTGCCGCCGGCCTGCTTGAGCACGGCCGTCAGGCCGTGCTGGACGTCGCGGGCGGCGTCGAGCACCTGGAGGAGCTCGCGGGCTCGGCCGCCCTGCCTCGCGTGCCGTTCGAGGAGGCGGTGGCCCGGCTTCGCCAGGATCCGGCATTCGTGCGGGAAATGGGACCGCAGTGCCGCACTCTCACCCGTGCGGGAGAACGGGAACTGATGGAGCAATTCGGGGGATACGTATGGGTCACCCATATGGACCACCTCAGCGTGCCGTTCTATCAGGCGTTCGACCCCGACGATCCCACCAAGGCGCTGAGCGCCGATCTGCTTTTCGGCATCGGCGAAACGGTCGGCTCGGGAGAGCGGCACGCCAACGCCGCCGAACTTGAACGGGCGCTCGACCTGCACGAGGTGTCGGCCGACGAATATCACTGGTACATGACCATGAAGGACCGCCATCCGCTGCGTACATCGGGTTTCGGGCTCGGGGTCGAACGCTTCCTCCTCTGGGTGATGAAACACGACGACATCCGGGACCTGGCGCTGCTGCTGCGATTCAACGGCCAGCAGATCCTGCCCTGAAGCCATCAATACCGACACGGAGTTCTCATGGCACTGATCGACGTCCCCGCGCACGATTCCACGCAGCACGAAGTGCTCGACTATTTCCGCAAGAAAGCCGACGGCTACGACCAGGTGGACGAGCAGGTCTACTGGCGGCTGTCGGACCAGCTTCTCTGGGAGGCGCTGCAGGAGTACGTGCTTCCCAACGTCCCGGTGGGCGGGCGGCTCCTGGACGCGGGCGGCGGCACGGGCCGGTGGACCCAGCGGATTCTGCGGGAGCGCCCGGACCTGACCTGTGTGCACTTCGACCTCAGCCCCGACATGACACGGCACGCCACGGCGAAGGCGGAGGAAGACGGCTATCTCGACCGTCTCACCGTGGTGAACGGCGATCTGATGGACGTGGAACGGCACCTGGCGGGCGACCGGTTCGACCTGATCATCAGCTTCCACAACGTGCTCGGTTTCGTGGCCGATCCCGATGAGGTGCTCAGGCAGCTCGCCACGCTGATGGCGCCCGACGCCCAGCTGGCCCTGGTGCTGCCCAACCGCTATCACGCGGCCTTCTTCAACCTGCACGTCGGCATGCTGGAGGACGCGGAGTCGGCGGTGTCCGACGCTCGCGGGAGGTTCACTCCGGACATGCCGGCCATGCACTTGTTCACGCCCGGACTGCTGCACGAGAGGCTGGTCGGGCTCGGACTGACCGTCCCGGTCAGGACGGGGTTCCCGACGCTCATCTATCCGGGCTACCAGGAGACCCAGCTCGAAGGCACCAGCGCCGGCGTCTCCCGGAGCTTGTCCGACCCCCAGAGCTACGAACGCATCCTGAAGCTGGAGCGTCGCATGCTCAGCGAGCCGGACCTGGCCGAACGCGGGAACAACCTGTTCTTCGTCGCCCGCCAAGGCCCCGCGTCGTAGGCGATGTCCTTCTCGACGAGGCGGGCTCTGGTGGACGAGCCGGACCCGAGCCCGCCCGCACCCCTGCTTCCGCACGCCCTGCGCCGCGGAGACGTGATCGGACTCTGCTCCCCCTCGATGCCGCACGCCGCCAGATTCCCCCGGCGCCGAACCCGGGCGATCGGCGCGCTGGAGGCGGCGGGCTACCGCGTGCGTGAGGGGCGGAACTGGCTCAAGGACACCGGTCACACGGCCGGCACCCCCGAGGAGCGGGTCCAGGACCTGCACGAGCTGTTCGCCGACGGCGAGGTCCGCGCCATCATGACCTCCATCGGCGGCTACAACGCCAGCCAACTGCTGGAACTGCTCGACTACGACCTGATCCGGCGCCACCCGAAGCTGCTGATCGGCTACAGCGACGCCACGGCGCTCCTGCTGGCGATCTGGAAACGCGCTCGGGTGGGGGTCGTGATGGGCCCCCAGCTTCTTCCCCAGTGGGGGGAGTCCGGCGGATGCCTGTCCTACACCGAGGCGATGCTGGAGCGCACCGTGGCGGACTCCCGCCCGATCGGTGACATCCCGTTCCCCGAGGAGCAGGTTCTGGAGTTCCTCGCCTGGGACTGCGACGACGAACGGCCGAGACGCCAGGATCGGGCCGCTCCGGTACGGGTCCTGCGGGAAGGCGAGGCGGAGGGCTTCCTGATCGGCGCGAATCTCGACACCCTCCTGAGGCTGGCCGGTACGGACTTCTGGCCGGACCTGCGGGGCGCGATGTTGCTGGTGGAGACCGCGGGCAGCGACGTCGGCGAAGTGGAGGCGCAGCTGACCCACCTGCGTCACCTCGGGGTCTTCGACCAGATCGTCGCGCTGGGGCTCGGCCGGTTCACCGATCCCGCGATGGACCGGCTCCCCGAACTGGCGGCCGTCGTGGACCGGGCGGCGCAGGGCTTCCGCGGCCCGGTTCTGAGCGGGCTTCCGCTGGGCCACACCGACCCCGTGATGTGCGTGCCCTTCGGGGCGCGGGCCGTGTTGCACGCCGGCGAGCGGCAGCGTCTGACGGTGCTGGACCCGGCGGTCAGAGAGGACGGCTGCATGCCATGAACAAGGCGACGAAATGGCCGGCGCCGGTCGGGAGAAAGCCGGCGATGGCGGCGGCCTTCCTGCTCGCGGTGCTGGCGGGCCAGTTCTTCCACACGGTCGTCGACCGCAATCGATGGCCCTTCTGCTCCAACAACATGTTCAACCGCGCGCTGCCCCGACGGTTCCCCCAGTTACGGATCCGGCTGAGGGACGGCGACGAATGGACCGGCCTCCGCCAGGTCTACGGCCTGATGCCGCTGGAGTTCTTCCGGGTTGTGGACATCTTCGCCACCGTCCTGCTGGAGAACACGGACGACGAGGTGAAGGAGCGGTTCTGCCGGACGATATTGGACCGGCTCAACACGCGGCCCTGGCCGAACTACGACGAGGTGCGGCGATCGGAACGGCCCACGCATCCACGCGGTTTCACCGGACTAGAGGTGATCATGGTCAGTATCGACGTCGGAGACTACTCGATGACCGACGACGGGCCTCTCTACGACCACCAGGTGCTCTACCGCTGTGAGGTGGGGTGATGGTGCGCAGGCTCTCGGCGATCCTCTTCGGGCAGGAGGACGCCGCCGACCGGTTGCCGCTCGCGCGCGTGAGTCTGGGGCTCGCGGTCATCCGCACGATCGTGCAGATGCCCGCCGGGTCGTTCTTCGAGGAGCACCAGGACACCCTTCAGGCGTGCCAACCGGAGGACCGTCGCGGCGTCCGGCTGAGCGCCTTCCAGTTCAACGCGCTGCGTCTGCTGTCGCTGGCCGCCGTGGGGTTGTGGACGATCGGCGTGCGCCATGCCCTCGTGCGGGTCTCCGCGGCGGCCGGCTTCGCCGCGCTCAACTGCTATGTCGCCCAGTTCCATCCGCGTTTGTGGAACTACAACAGTCACCTGAACCTGTTCCTGTGCGCGGCGACCGCGGTCGACACCTCGAAGTGGCTGAGCGTCGACAAGCGGCCGCCCGGCCCCCTGTCGAAGGAGGAGGCGCAGCTTCAGTCGCTCGCGCTCGCCGCCATGCAATTGGGGGCCGCCTCGATCTACAGCCAGGCGGGGCTGTCGAAGCTCATTCACGGCAAGCTCAAATGGATGGTGGAGGGCGGCACCCTCAAGGGCTCGCTGGCCGTGCTGGGAACGGCCGAGGGACACCGCCTCAGCGCCAACGACCCGCTGATGCGGGTGCTGAGCGTGGCGACCGTCGTCGGTGAGGCGGCCTTCCTGCCGCTGTTGGTGGCCCGCTGGAAGAACCGACGTCTGATCGCGCTCGGCGCCGTCGCCTTCCATCTGGCGACCAAACGTTTCCTGGGCATCTCCTTCTGGCATCTGTGGGCGCTGTACCCGGCGCTGTTCATCGCCCCGTCGCCGAAGACCGACCGCTCGTAGGGAATCGCACTGCTCGTGTAGAGACGGGCCCGAAGCCAGGAGATCCAGCCATGCCAGGCCAAGTCAGTCACAGCGATGTACGGCGGGCGAGTCGTTCACAACAGACCCTTGTGGATCTGACCGCCGGCTTCACCGATCACTTCCTCCGAGCCGGGGCCGAGCGTCTGTCCGCCGAGCCGGCCGTACCGCGCGACGACCCGACCGTTCTGTTCACCAACTCCGCCGTGGTCGCGTTCAAACCCTACCTACGCGGTGACGTCGTCCTGGGCGATCGCACGCTCGTGGTCACCCAGCCGTGCGTCAGGGCGCACAATCTGAAGACCACCTTCAGCGAGGCGTTCTCGGCCGACTTCGTCCTGCAGTTCAACATGCTCGCCGTGCTCGCGCCCGTGGCCGCCCTCGACTCGCTGGCCGAGACCATCAGGCGGTTCTTCAGCGACCTGCACGGGCTGAAGGGCTCGCAGGTGCTGCTGAAGGTGGCGGCCGACGACCATGACCTGCACACCGCCTGGCAGGACGCCTGGACGACGCCGTTGGCCTACGACGAGGAGCCGCGTCGCTACTACCGCTGGGGCTTCGGCGAGGACCGGATGACCGGGCGGGGCGCCACCTTCGCCATCGAGCAGTCCGGCGGCAAATGGCGCGACCTGGGAAATCTCATCGCCTTCGAATGGGACGGCCGGACCGTCGGCTACGGGTTCGGGATCGGCGTCGAGACGCTCGCCGCGTGCCTGGCCCGCAGCAGGTGGGTGATCGACGTGATGCCGCCCGGGGTGCTCCCGCCCGTGGAGACGGAGCAGCAGGCCAAGCTCGCGGACCTGCTGGGGCTGCTCGCCCGGCTGTACGCCAACGACATCGAGATGTCCGGCCGCGCCCAGGGCTACATCATGCGCAAGGCCCTGGTGACGCTGGACGCCCTGGCGTCCGAGCTGCGGGTGCCCGAAGACGAGCTGCTGGCCAGGATGGGCGCGATCACGGCCGCGCAGACTCCTGGTCTGGACCTGGTGCGCCCCTTCCGGCGAGACCTCGCACAGCTGCGCATGCTGCCCGAAGCGGTGCGTTCGTTCGACCTGTCGTTGCGGTGCCGCCGGGACGTGTCGCCGGAGATGCTCTGCGCCGCCGCCGAGGGGATCGCGCTTCCCGACGTGCTCAGGATCGACTCGTCCGTCTCGGACGTGTGGTGCGGGCCTTCGCTGGACGAGGACGAGCACTCCGTGACGATCTCGTTGAGCCTCCTGACCCGCCACCCGTTGACTCCGCAGCAGATCAAGGAGGCGTTGCGGACCGTGACCCAGGAACTGGCCGGGAATTTCGGCGCGACATTGCGCGGCACGGTATAGGCCGCGGCCCGCGATGCCGGCGACGTGCGTTCTGTGGAGTGAAAGTGGACCTTGCAGCAGAGATATATGACCGGTTCTCGGCCGACCTCGCGGAGGCTGTCACCGGAGAAGAGCTGGCGGCGGTCCAGGCCCGGCACACGGGCCGGCGCAGCCGGGTGAAAGAGGAGTTCCGCGAGCTGGCGAAGCTGCCTGAGCACGAGCGCAAGGAACGCGCGGTCATGCTCAACGGCCTGGAACTGCGCATGCGCGTGGAAGTGGAGGAGAAGACCGGCCGCGTGCGGGCGGCGGAGACCGCCCGGCAGATCGAGCACGAATGGCTCGACCTGTCCCTGCCCGGTCAGGTGCCCCGGCGTGGCGCCTGGCACCCGCTCACGGAGGTGGAGCGCCACTGCCTGGACGTGCTGCGCCGGCTCGGATTCGAGCGCGCGGACGGGCCGGAGGTCGAGGACGCGTACCACAACTTCGACGCGCTGAACATCCCGCAACACCACCCGGCGAGGGACCTGCAGGACACCTTCTGGCTCGACGCCGGGCTGCTCATGCGCTCGCACACGACCACCATCCAGGCCCGAGTGCTGGGCGGCCGACCGCGGACGCCGGTCAAGATCGTCGCGGCGGGACGGGTCTACCGCAACGAGGCGGTGGACGCCACGCACATGGCGATGTTCCACCAGCTTGAGGGCTTCTGGCTGGAGCGCGGGCTCGCCCTGGGGCATCTGAAGGAAGTTCTCGTCTTCGTGGTACGGGCTCTGTACGGAGACCGCGTGCGGATGCGGTTCAAACCCAAGTACTACCCCTACACCGAACCATCGCTCGGGCTGGACATCGCGTGCACGGCCTGCGGCGGCGACGGGTGCGAGGCCTGTCACCGCGTCGGCTGGGTGACCATCATCGGCGCCGGGATGATTCATCCGGCGGTGCTTCGCGAATTCGGCTTCGACGGCGACGGGATGCGCGGGATCGCGTTCGGCTGGGGCACGACCAGAATGGCCGCGCAATGGCTCGGCATCTCCAAGGTGAGGTCGCTGTACTCCGCCGACCACCGTCAGCTGGCCTACCTGCATCGAGGCGTCTCATGAAATTCTCCCTCGCCGGCCTGCGCGCGTTCCTGCCGGAGCTGCCCCATGACCTCGCCCGGGTGCGGGCGGCGCTGGACGAGTCCGGTCTTGAGGTCAAGGGCGTCGAATCCGACGGCTCGGACTCGTACGTGACGCTGGAGTTCCTGGCCAATCGTGGCGACCACCGCTGTTACGCGGGGGTGGCCACCGAACTCGGCGCCCGGCTGCGCCTCCCGGTGACGCTTCCGCCGGTCGAAGAGCCGGAGATCGGCGACGGCACGATCGAGGTGGCCGTGGAGTCGGCGGCGTGCCTGGCGTACTCGCTGACCCCGCTCACCGTTCTCGATGCGAAGGCCAAGCTGGGCGCCCCTGAGACCGCCAGACTGGCCGCCGGCGACCTCCTGACCGGATCGGCGCCGGTGGACGCGGCCAACGCCGCGGCCTTGGAGCTCGGCCAGCCGACTCACGTCTTCGACGCCGACCGGGTGAGCGGCACTGTCCGCATCCGTGCGAGCCGCTCCGGTGAGCAGGCCCATCTGATCGGGGAGCGGAAGCCCCGACCGCTGCCCGCCGGCCTGCCCGTGGTGGCCGACGACGAGAAGATCCTCGCGGTGGCGGGCGTGCTGGGCTGCGAGGAGTCCCGCGTGCGGGAGGAGACGCGGCGGCTGCTCCTGGAGTCCGCGGCCTACGATCCCGTGGCGGTCAGGAAGGCCGCGGCCGCGATCGGGGTCTCCACCATGGCGTCGCAGCGATACGAGCGTGGCAGCGACCCCACCGCCGTCCTTCGGGGCGCCGGCCGGGTGATCCGCCTGTTGGAGGAGGCCGGCGCCGCCGAGCGGGACGGGCCGTCCACCGTGCCCGTACGGTGGACGGCCCCACCGCCGCGCATCGCGCTCGACCCGCCGACCTGCTCCGACTTCCTCGGCGTCGAGCTCGGCCTGACGGACATGGCCGGCAGGCTCGGCGAGTACGGCTTCCGCCACGAGGGCGACGGGGAGTTCTCCGTGCCGGGCTCGCGCATCTGGGACGTGAAGGAGCCGGAAGACCTCTACGAGGAGCTCGCTCGCCATATCGGCTACGACACGCTGCCCGCCCGGCCGCTGCCGGCCAGCCCCGGCGCCCCGCTCACGCCGAAGGAAGAGCTGGTCCAGGCGATCGGCGACACCCTCGCCGGCCTCGGCTTCTACGAGACGTTCACCGAGGGCTTCTACGGCAAGGAGACGTTGCGCCTGCTCTCACCGGCCGAGTCCGAGCCGCTGGCCCGGCACGTGCGGATACTGAACGCCGAGGACCGCCGCTACTCCATGCTGAAGAACAACTGCCTGGCGCAGGCCGTGGCGGCGGTGAGCGCCAATCTGCGGTTCAAGCAGGGCGACGTGCGCCTGTTCGAGGTGACCCGGGTCTTCGAGCCCGACGCCACGGCGGACAACGGCCTCTGCCGCGAACACGAGGTCATCTGGGCCGTGGCACTGGGCAGCCGCGCCGCCGACCAGTGGTCGGGCAAGCCGGGCGAGACGGATGTCTTCTTCCTGCGCGGCGCGGTGGAGGAGATCGCGCTGCGCTGTGGTGCCGACGTCGCCTTCCGCCCCGTCCCGCCGGCCCATCCGCTGGCCGGAGTCCTCCACCCCCACCGCGGCGCCGAGATCCTCCTCGACGGCCGGCACGCGGGGCTCGTCGCGGAAGTGCATCCGGACGTGCGCCGCCGCGCCGGCCTCGGCGGCAACCGTCCCTGCTACCTGGAGCTGCGCCTGGACGCGTGGAAGCTGCGCAAGGAGCCGGCCGGGCGCCCGCCGTTCCGTGAGGACCCCGGCGTGGAGCGCATGGTCGACTTCGTCATGCCCCGCCCGGTGCTCAGCCAGGACGTCCTGGACGTGATGACCGCCGCCGGTCCTCCCTGGGTGCGCAGCATCAGAGTCGGCGACGTCTTCCTGCCGCGCGGGGCCGCTCCGGGCGAGCGCTCGGTCACCTATGTCATCACCTGCAACAGCGAGCCCGTACGGCCGGCCGACGAGGTCAACGCCATGCTCGAGAGCTTCATCGAGAAGGTGACGGAGCGATTCGCCGACCAGGGCGTACGCCTGCGCTGAGTGCCCTCGATCCATCGCCCGTCCCGTGAGAACGGTTAACGACATTGACGCATCTCCATTCCATTCTGTTCTGCATTCCCCATGCCGGCGGATCTGCCAGCTCCTTCGCGGGCTGGCACGGCCCGTTCGGGCACAGCGCGGAGGTACGGCCGATAGAACTGGCCGGGAAGGGCGCAAGGGCGGGCGAGACGCCGTACGCGTCGATCCAGGAGGCCGCGCAGGACGTCGCCGGGGTCATCGAGAAGGAGTCGGCCGGCAGGACCTGGGCGGTGCTCGGCCACAGCATGGGCGCGCTCATCGCCTACGAAGCCGTACGCGTGCTGTCGGGACGTGGGCATCCCCCGGCTCAGCGGTTGATCGTCTCGGGATGTCCCGCCCCGCGGCAGCGGCCGGGCACGCGCCCGGACGAGCCGCTCGAAGGCGCGGGAGCCCTCGGTTTCCTTGAGCGGCTCGACGGCCTGCCGCCCGAGATCGCCCGAGACGGGGAGGCGGCCGAGTACTTCGCGGAGCTCGTCCGCCGCGACGGCCTGCTTCTGTCGGAGTATCGCTACACACCGCCGACCGGCCCGCTCGACTGCCCCGTCACCGTGCTGACGGGTTCGGCGGATCCCATCACGACGGACACCGATCCCGCCGACTGGGAACTGGCGGTCGACCGGCCGGTGCGCATGTGCCGCGTGAACGGGCGAGGACATTTCTTCACGATGGAGAACCCCGCGGAGTGCGCCGCTCTGGTGCTCACCGAACTCGGCTGGACCGCAGCGCCCGAGGAGCGGGCCGCCCGGCTGTACCTGGATCTCATGAAGAAGACGCTGACCAACGTCATCTACGAGGACCCGCCCGTGCCCAGCGACTGGAGCCCGGGCTCCACCTATGACCGGGTCAATCGCAGCGCGGGTCTGGACTGGCCGAGCAAGGCCCACACCATGGTCGGGCTACGCCGGCTCGACAACGTCCAGGAATGCGTCGAGCGGGTGCTCCGCGACGGCGTCCCGGGCGATCTCATCGAGACCGGCGTCTGGCGCGGGGGCACCACCATCATGATGCGAGCCGTACTGGCCGCATGGGGGATAGAGGACCGGCTCGTGTGGGTGGCCGATTCCTTCCAGGGGATGCCCGAACCCACGCCGGACGCGCACCCCGACGACACACGGCTCGCCACCCACGAGTTCAACCACTTCATCGGCGTGCCGCTGGAGACGGTGCAACAGAATTTCCGCGCCTATGGACTGCTGGACGACCAGGTCCGCTTCCTCCCGGGCTGGTTCAAGGACACCCTTCCGTCCGCCCCGATGAACCGGCTCGCCCTGCTGCGGCTGGACGGCGACCTGTACGACTCGACGATGGACGCGCTGGAGCACCTGTACCCCAAGCTCTCCCGCGGCGGCTTCGTCATCGTCGACGACTACTTCCTCAAACCCTGCCGCGACGCCGTCTACGACTTCCGCGACAGGCACGGGATCGAGGACGAGATCCGAGACATCGACGGCTATGGCGCCTACTGGCGTCGAGAGAACTGAGGGAGGCCCCGATATGTCCGGCGACTTGCCCATGACGACGACCGCGGCCGCCCAGGTGGAAGGTCCGCCGGTGGCCGACGACGGCGCCGCCCTCGCGGACACGTTGGCGGGCGCCCTCCTGCGCGCCGCGAGCGAGGCGCCGGACCACGGCGTGGTGATCGTCGCGCCCGACGGCCTGTCCAGCACCGTCCTCACCTATCCGGAGCTGCTCGCTGCCGCGCGTTCCGTGCTGGCCGGGCTGCTGCGGGCCGGCTGCGCGCCCGGGGACACGATCGTCCTGTACGGTCTGGACCTGGCGGACTACTTCCCCGCTCTGTGGGCCTGCCTGCTGGGCGGGCTCGTGCCGCTGCCGGTGGACGCGCGCCGTGACACGGCCTCCCGCACCCGGTCGGTCGAACGGCTACGCGGTGCGTGTGACGTCCTCGGCCGTCCTCGTGTCCTGACCGACGCGGCCGGCGTCCGGACGCTGGCGGGCGAGAACGATCTGCGCCCGATCGACGTCGCCGAGTGCCGGGCGGCGGCCGTGACGGACCCGACGCCTCCGCCCGCGCCCGGCGGGGCGGACACGGCGTTGCTCATGCTGTCGTCCGGCAGCACGGGAAAGCCGAAGCTCATTCCCCTGACGCACGCGGGCCTCGTCGACTTCGCCGCCGGAAATCGGCACATGGTGGGCTGGGAGCAGCAGGAGAAGACGCTCAACTGGCTGCCCCTCGACCTCAGCGCGAGCCTGCTGCTCTACCACGTGCTGCCGGTGTTCCTGCGGATGACCAACGTCCACGTGCCGCCGGAGGTCGTCCTCGCCCGCCCGGTGCGCTGGTTCGACCTGATCTGCGCGCATGGGGCGCACCACGCGTGGGCGCCCACGTTCGCCTTCCGGCTGCTGTGCTCCGCGCTCGCGGGCGGCGGGGAGCGGCCCCGCTGGGATCTGAGGCACGTACGGACGATCGTGAGCGGCGGTGAGCAGATCACGGTACGCGCCGTCGACGACCTGCTCGACGCGCTGGCCCCGTACGGCCTGCCGCGCGACTGTTTCGTCCCGGCCTGGGGCATGACCGAGACCTGCACGGGCATCACGTTCGGCCGGTACGGCGAGCCGGGCGGCGTGCATCGGCTGCGTTCATCGAGCCTGCACGGCAGGGTCGCGCCGGCCGGGCCCGAGGTGCCGCACGAGGAGTGCGCCTCCTACGTCGCACTCGGACGGCCCGCGCCGGGCTCGGCCATCCGCATCGTGGACGACCGGCAGCGGCTGCTCACGGAGGGCGAGATCGGCCATCTGCAGGTGCGCTCCCCACGGGTGACGCCCGGCTATCTCCACGACGACGAGGCGAACGCGCGGGCGTTCCCCGAAGGCCGAGGCGGGCCGGAGAGCTGGCTGGCCACGGGGGATCTGGCGTACGTCCTGGACGGTCGGCTCGTGATGGTCGGCCGGCACAAGGACGTCATCGTCATCAACGGCGAGAACCACTCGTGCACGGCGATCGAGGCGGTCGTCGAGACCGTCGACGGCGTCGCGCGGGGAGCCGTCGCGGCCTGCGGGGTACCCGACGAGGCGCTGGGCAGCGAACGGCTTGCGATCTTCTTCGCCTGCTCGCCCGGCGACCGCACGGCCGACGAGATCGCCGGCGACGTGGGACGGACCGTCGTCCGCCGGCTGGGCCTGTTCGCCCACCACCTCGTGCCCCTGGCGCCCGAGGACTTCCCGCGCACACCGGGCGGCAAGCTGCGACGCGCCGACCTGGCCGCGATGGTGCCCCGGGGACGGCCCTCGGAAAGACCTCCGCGGGACGCCACCGCGTCCCCGGAGCTGCTCCGCCTGCTGCGCTCGGAGGTCGCCTCGCTCGGCGTGGCCGTGGATCCGGGGGGCGCCGACGACCACCGGCCCTTCCACGAGTTCGGCCTGACCTCGGTCTCGATCGTGCGCCTGCACGCGCGCCTCGACGAGGTGCTCGGGCGCGAGCTGCCCGTCCACGTCCTCTTCGAGCACCCGTCGATCGCCGAACTGGCGGCGTTCCTCGACCGGCGCACGAGCGAACCGGACCACGGCGCGAGGCGGCCGTCCGCCCCGGACCCGCGGATGGCCGTCATCGGGATCGGGCTCAGGTTCCCGGGAGCCCGCACGGCCGGGGAGTACTGGGAGAACCTGCGCCGGGGAAAGGACTGCACGACGGCCTCTCCCGGACTGACGCGCCGTGGAATGCTCGACGACGTCTTCGCGTTCGAGCCCCGGTTCTTCGGCATGAGCCCGAAGGAGGCCACCCTCACCCATCCCGGGCACCGGCTGTTCCTGGAATGCGCCTACGAGGCGCTGGAGGGGGCGGGATACGCCGCCGATGGCGCGGACGCCCGCGTCGGAGTGTTCGCCGGCGAGGGGATGACCCTGCTCGGGTACCAGTCGCCCGCCTCGGGCGGCCGGCCGGCCGGAGGACTCACGGACGCCATGCAGGCCGCGATCGGCAGGCAGAGCGACTTCCTGGCCTCGACCGTCTCGTTCCGGCTCGGCCTCACCGGGCCGGCGATCGGCGTCCAGACGGCCTGCTCGACGTCTCTCACCGCCGTGCACCTCGCGATCCAGGCGTTACGCGCCGGCGATGCCGACATGGCACTGGCCGGCGCGGCGGCGATCAACCTGCCGCAGGACTCGCGGTACGTCCACCACCCCGAGTCCGTGCTCTCCCCGACCGGGATGTGCCGGCCGTTCGACGCCGGGGCGGACGGCACCGTCCCGGGAAACGGGGTCGGCGTCGTCCTGCTCAAGCCCCTCGCGGCGGCGATCGAGGACGGAGATCCCGTACTCGCGGTGATCTCCGGCACGGCCGTCAACAACGACGGCCGGCGAAAGGCGGGTTTCACCGCCCCGAGCGTGCAGGGCCAGGTGGACGTCGTCCGCACCGCGCTGCGACGTGCCGGCCTCCGCGGCGACGACCTCGGCTATGTCGAGGCGCACGGCACGGGCACCCCGGTCGGCGACCCCATCGAGTTCGAGGCTCTCAGCCGGGCACTGCGCTCGGACTCGGGACGTGTGGGCTTCTGCGCGCTCGGATCGGTCAAATCGAGCGTCGGCCATCTCGACACGTGCTCGGGCATCGCCGGCCTGATCAAGGTGGTGCTGATGCTCGGGCACCGCGAACTGGTGCCCACACCCAACCTCTCAACGCCCCATCCGGCGCTGAACCTGGGAAGCAGCCCCTTGACCCTGGCCGCCTCGCCGCGGCCGGTGCCCTGGACGCCCGAAGGCTCGCAGCCGCTGCGTGCGGGGGTGAACTCGCTCGGCGTGGGCGGCACCAACGCCTTCGTGGTCGTGGAGGAGCCGCCCGCGCGCGTCCTCTCCACGTCAGGTGAGCGTTCCTACCCGGTGCCGCTGTCAGGGCGTACCGAGGAGGCGGTCCGCCGGACGGCGGCCCGGATCGCGGACTGGCTGGTCCGGCATCCGGACGTGACCGTGCCCGACGTGGTGGCCTCGCTGGCACGCCGTCCCGCCTTCGAGGTACGCGCCGCCGTGGTCGCCGCGTCCGTGGCGGAACTCGTGCCTTCCCTACGCGCCTGCCAGGTCCCGGCAGCCGGTTCCGCGCCGCCGCGGGACGGCTCGCTGGCCTTCGTCTTCTCGGGACAGGGCAACGCCCACCACGGCATGGCGCGCGACCTCCACGCGTCGTTGCCGGTGTTCCGGAGCGTGCTCGACGAGTGCGAGCAGGCCCACCTGGAGCACACCGGCGTCAGCCTCTCGGACGCGCTGCTCGGCCGGCGGGGAACCGGCCCGCTTCCCAACGACCTCGCGCAACCGGCGTCGTTCGCCTTCCAGGTCGCGCTCGCCGCCCAGCTTCGCGACTGGGGCGTGGAGCCGGAGTACGTGTGCGGGCACAGCCTCGGCGAGATCTCCGCGCTGTGCGTGGGCGGCGCCCTTTCCGTCCGCGAGGGCGTGCTGCTGACCGCGCGGCGCGGCCGGCTGATGGAATCGTCCGTCGCGGAAGGCGGCATGCTGGCCGTACGCGGGGACGCGGCGCTGATCGAGCGTCTCGCCCGCGACAGCGGGCTGGAGATCGCGGCGCACAACGGAGCTCGTGAGTTCGTGCTCTCCGGCACCGTCACGGCGCTCCGGCGCTGCGAACGGCTCCTGACGGAGGCGGAACTGGACTGGCGCCGCCTGGAGGTGAACCGGGCGTTTCACTCGGCCCTGCTCGACCCCATGCTGGAGGAGTGGGAGCGTGCCGTCTCCGCCCGCACACTGTCGCCGCTCAGGGTGCCGCTGGTCTCGTCGGTCGACGGCGCGGTGCTGACCGCCGGTGACGCACCCGATCCCCGCTACCTCGTACGACAGGCGCGGAACGCGGTGCGCTACGACCGGGCCGTGTCCTCGCTGCGGGACTCCGGATGCCGGTCATTCCTGGAGATCGGCCCGAGAGACGAGCTCGCCGCTCTCGGGCGCCGGCTGACGCCGGACCTGGACTGGTCGTCGGCGCAGCGACGTGGGACGGAACCACTCAAGGCGCTCGCGCTCGCCGTGGGCGAGCTGCACGTGGCGGGACGCCCGGTGGCGTGGAGCCGGGTCGCCGCGGAAGGCCGGCGTGCCGCCCTGCCGGGCCATCCCTTTCAGCGCACGGACATCCCCTACACCGGGCACGAGGAGAAGGTAGCTGTGAACGGTCCTCTCACCATCATCCGGTCGCTGACGGCGGAGCGGCTCGGCCTCGCCCCCGGCGACGTCGACGTGGACGCCACCTTCGTGGCGCTGGGCGGCGACTCGTTGTCGATGGTCTCGCTGACCAGGCAGGTCGCCAGGGAGTTCGGGGTACGCGTGCCGCTGCGCGCCCTGTTCGACGAGGCCGACACGCCACGCAAGCTCGCCGACTCCGTGACCGGAGGCGTCGAGGTGGACGTCCCGCCGCCGCCCGCCCCCGGGAACGGGCCCGACGTCGCGGTGACCGAGCTCACCGATGTGTACGCGGCGCAGCTCAGGCTGGCCGAGGGCATGGTGGACAAGGTGACCGGGCTGATCGCACGGCAACTCGACGTGCTGGCCGCACGACCGGCGCCGCAGCCACCGGCTCAGGTCGTGCCCCCGGAGGCTCGGGCCGTGGCTCCGCCGCCCGCCGCGGCCGTCCCCGTCACGACCGCTCCCGCACCGTCGCGGCCGGACGCCGCCGCGACGGGAGCGTGCGACTTCAGCCTCTACTTCTTCGGCAACTATCCGGACCAGGACGCGAACGCCAGATATGCCCACATCGTGAGCGCCGCGGAGTACGCCGACCGCCACGACTTCCACGCCCTGTGGATCCCCGAGCGCCATTTCCACTCCTTCGGCGGCCTGTTCCCCAACCCGTCGGTGCTGGCAGCCGCGCTGGCGACCCGCACGTCAAAGGTCCGGCTCCACGCCGGCTCCGTCGTCCTGCCGCTCCATGACCCGATCCGGGTCGCCGAGGAGTGGTCCATGGTCGACAACCTCTCGCAGGGGCGCGCCGGCCTCTGCGTGGCCTCGGGGTGGCACGCGAACGACTTCGCGCTGGCGCCGGCGAGTTACGCCGACCGCCGTGACCTGATGGTCGAGCGGCTCGGCACCGTGCGGCGGCTCTGGGCGGGCGAGAAGATCTCCGTCACCTCCGGCACGGGGGAGAGCATCGAGGTGGGGCTGTTCCCGCGTCCGGTTCAGCCGCGGCCTCCGCTCTACGTCGCCGTGGTCGGCAACCCGGACAGTTACCGCCGGGCGGCCGAGAACGATCTGGGCATCGTCACCAACCTCATGTCACAGAGCGTCGACCAGCTCGCGGCGAACATCGCCCGCTACCGGGACGCGCGGGCCGAGCATGGTCTCGATCCGGCCGCCGGCCGCGTCGTCGTCCTGATGCACACCTATGTCGGCGACGACCTGGACCGGGTCCGCCGGGAAGCGGCCGGGCCGTTCCGCGAGTATCTCCGGGCTTCGCTGCATCTGCTCGGCGACCTCGCCGGCAGCCTGGGCATCGAAGGGGACGTCACCCGGGCCGACCAGGCGGACGTGGAATACCTGCTCGACGAGGCGTACGAGCGCTACTGCCGCGACCGTGCGCTGATCGGCACTCCGGAGAGCTGCCGCCCGATCGCCGACTCGCTGATCGCCGCCGGCGTGGACGAGATCGCCTGCTTCGTCGACTTCGGGCTGCCCGGCGAGCAGATGCTCGCGGGGCTGCCGGGGATTTCCACCCTCCGGGCGCGGGCCGCCGCGCCACCCGCGCGGAAAGAGGTGGAGCAGCGGGCGCAACCTCCCGCTCCGGCCTCCCCGGCGCAGCGGCGGCTGTGGATCGTCGAGCAGATGTATCCCGGCCGTCACGACTACTGGGAGCCGAAGGGAATCCTGCTGGAGGGCGCGCTCGACGTCGAAGTGCTGCTCGACGCCCTGCGGCAGGTGATCGCCCGCCATCCGCAGCTACGCTCCCGGTTCCGGGAGGTCGACGGCCGGATTCAGCAGTCGTTCCACGCGCCGGGTCCGGTGCGGTGCCCTGTCGTGGACCTGACCGGCCACACCGTGGAACAGGCGCACGCCGAGCTGGCGCGGGAGCTGCGCGGGCGGAGGCCGGATCTGTCCGAGGGGCCGCTGGTCCTCGCCACCCTGGCCGTGCTCGGTGAGGGCCGCCACTTGTTGTTCCTGCTGGCGCACCACATGGTCTTCGACTCCTTCTCCACCGGAGTGTTCGCCCGGGACCTCGCGGCCTTCTACCGGGCCTGGCCCGGTCGGCCCGCGGATCTTCCCGCGCTTGCCGCCTCGGTGGCGGCCCGTCCCGAGCACACCCCCGGCGATCTCGCCTTCTGGACCGGGGAGCTGGCCGGTGCCGAGGTCCTCGCCCTTCCGACCGACCGCGCCGTCGCGGGCTCTCACGTGGTTCAGGGCGCATGTCTGACCCGCGAGTTCGGTGACCGGCTGGCCGCGGGCGTCGAGTCGTACGCCCGCGATCACGGGGCCACGACGTTCATGGTGATCCTGAGCGCGCTCGGTGCGGTCTTCGCGCGGATGGCCGGCCAGGACGACTTCATGCTCGGCACGGCGGTGACCGACCGGCCGGAGGGCACCGAGCACCAGGTGGGCATGTTCATCAACACGTTGGCGCTGCGCATGGACGTGACGGGCGACCCGAGCTTCCCCCAGCTGGTACGGCGTGTCCGCGACCGGTGCGCACGCGCCTACGAGCACCAGAACGTCCCGTTCGACGACCTGGTGACCGCGCTCAACCCCGAGCGGGTCGCCGGCGCCAACCCCCTGTTCGACGTGATGATCGAGTACGAGAGGGCGACCGGTCTCGACTTCGACCCGCCGCGCGTGCGCGCCGAGATCGTGGACGCCCCGGCGGACCGGGCGCCGTTCGCCCTCACCTTCTACCTGACCAGGCACGAGACCGGACTGCGGTGCGCGGTCGAGTACGACTCGGCGCTGTTCGACGCCTCCACGGTGGCACGCGTCCTGGACTACACCCGTGAGGTGCTCGACCGGGCGCTGACCGACGGCGCGGCGCCGCTGTCCGCGCTCACCCGGCTCACGGCGGCCGACCGCGACGCCCTGGAGGCCCGCCAGGCTCCGGCGAAGGCGCCCGAGCCGCCCTTGTGCCTGCACCACCTCGTCGAGGAGCAGGCCCGGCGCACCCCGGAGGCGACGGCGATCGTCGGCGACGAGGGACGGCTCACCTATCGGGAGCTCGACGAGGCCGCGAACGCCCTGGCCGGCGCCCTGGCGGAGCGGGGCCTCGGCCGGGGGGACCGGGCAGCCGTCCGCATGGCTCCGGGCGCGAATCTGATCATCACGCTTCTCGCCGTGCTCAAGGCCGGCGCCGCGTACGTCCCGCTGGACGTCTCACTGCCGAAGAGCCGCATCGACTTCTGCCTGGAGGACAGCAAGGCGGCTCTGCTGGTCGTGGACGAAGGCTTCGCCGGTTCTCCATGGGAGCCGACGTTCGTGGTCGACGACACCGTCCGCACCTCGTTCGCCGCGGAACCGCCGCGGGTGCCCAGCACGCCGGAGGACATCGCCTACTGCGTCTACACCTCCGGCTCCACCGGCAGGCCGAAGGCGGTGCAGGTGCCACACCGCGGCCCGGTGAACCTGGCGCGCTGGCAACTGCGCAACCATTCGCCGCTGCGCACCCTGCAATGGACCTCCGTCGCCTTCGACGTCAGCGTGCAGGAGATCTTCGGGACCCTCGCCTCCGGGGCGGCACTGGTCGTCGTGCCGGAAGGCGTGCGCGGCGACGCGCAGGCGCTGGGCGCCGCTCTGAACCGGCACGACGTGCAGCGGCTCCACCTGCCCTGCACGGCCCTGAAACACCTGGCCGAGTGCGATCTGAAGGCGCCGTCCCTGCGCGAGGTCCTCAGCGCGGGCGAACCGCTCACCGTCACCGCCGCGCTGAGACGGTTCCTCGACGCGCATCCGGACGTCCGGCTGTTCAACCAGTACGGCCCGACCGAGACCTCCGTGATCGTCACCAGTCACGAGGTCACCGACCTCGACAGCCCGCTCGTGCCGATCGGCCGGCCCATCGACAACGTGCGCGTCCAGGTCATGGACGGCAACGGGCAGGAGGTGCCGATCGGCGCGATCGGCGAGCTGTACGTCGGCGGGGTGGCCGTCGCCCACGGGTACCTCGACGATCTCGCCCTCACGAAGAGGCGCTTCCTGTCCGGCGCCGAAGGGCCGGTCTACCGCACGGGCGACCTCGTACGGTGGCGTGCCGACGGCGATCTGGAGTTCCACGGCCGTCAGGACCAGCAGGTGAAGATCCGCGGCCACCGGGTCGAGCCCGGGGAGACCGAATGGGCGCTCGGGCGGCTGGCCGAGGTCCAGAACTGCGCGGTGCTCGTACGCCCCGACGCCTCCGGCGATCCGCAGCTGGTCGCCTACGTGGTGATCGAGCCCGGGACGTTCTCGCAGGAGCGGCCGTGGAACGTCGAGCTGCGCGACAGCCTGCGCGCGCTGCTGCCGTCGTATCTCGTGCCGGACAAGTGGATACGCGTGGACGAGCTGCCGATGAACGCCAACAGGAAGTTGTCCTCCGCCGACCTCCCCGACCCTGTGGAGGAGGACGGGGCAGCCGACGGGGACAAGCCCGTCACCGCCGTGGAGGAGGCGCTGCACGAGATCTGGTGCGCCGAGCTGGAACTCCGCGCGATGCCGGTGACCCGGTCCTTCTTCGACGCCGGGGGCAACTCGCTGAAGGCGCTGCGGGTCATCACGTTGATGCGGGAGCGGTTCGGCTACCAGTATCCGCTGGCCGACTTCATGGCCGAGCCGGACATCCGATCGGTGGCCGGCCGCCTGGAGGTGGCGAATGACGTCGCCGCCGTCCACTGACAGCCCACCTCGCGAGGCGCGGAGCAGGGCGTTCATACCGTCGCTCACCCTGTCGGGCTTCACCGTCTCGCTCATCAACATCCTGCCGGTGCCGCTGCTGCCGAGTCTGCCGGAGATGCTGGGCACCACGCCGGCGTCCGTGTACTGGACGGTGACGGCGACGCTGCTGGTCGCCGCCGTGTCCACGCCGATCTGCGGGCGTCTGGGCGACATGCTGGGCAAACGCCGGGTGCTGCTGTACTGCCTGGGCCTGATGGTCGTCGGCTCGGTGATCTGCGGCTGCGCCGGCTCCGCGGCGACGCTGATCGGCGGACGCGCCCTGCAGGGCTGCGCGGCGGGGGCGCTGCCTCTCGGGCTGAGCATCATGCGGGACCAGCTTCCCGCGCGGCGGCTCGGGCGGGGACTCGCCGCCATGAGCGCCTCGATCGGGCTCGGCGGGACCGTCGGGTTCCCGCTGGCGGCGTTCATCTCCGAGCACGCGGACTGGCATGCGCTGTTCTGGCTGGTGGTCGCCTTGGGCGTGGTCCAGGTGTCGCTGGTCGCGTTCTTCGTGCCCGAGAGCGGCATCCGGCACGGCGGGCGTTTCGACTGGATCGGCGCCACCTCGTTGTCGGCCGGGCTGGTGTGCGTTCTCGTGGCCCTGTCGAAGGGCCACGACTGGGGGTGGACGAGCCCCGCCATCCTGGGCGCCGCCGTCGTGGGCACGGTCGTCATCGCCTGCTGGGCGCGGTACGAGTCACGCGTCGGCCAGCCGCTCGTCAACCTGCGCACGCTGCGCGCTCTGCCGATGCTCCTGACCAACGTGGTCACGTTACTGGTCGGCTTCGCGATGTTCGTGCTGTCCCTCGTGGTGCCCCAGATGTTGCAGGCGCCGCCGGGTACGGGGTACGGCGCGGCGTGGTCCATGGTCGAGGCGGGGCTCGCGCTCGCTCCGGCCGGGATCGCGATGGTGGCCGTCGCCCCGGTGTCCACGCGGATCGTCGTCAGGTTGCGGAGCAGGGGCGTGCTCCTGCTCGGTTGCGGAGTCGTCGGCACCGGCTACGCGCTGATCATCCCGCTGTCGGGATCGTCCTGGATCGTTCTCGCCCCTGCCGTCGTCGGCGTCGGGCTGGGCCTGGCGTTCTTCGCCATGCCCGCCATCATCGCCGCGACCGCCCCCGCTGCCGAGACAGCCGCGGCCAACGGGTTCAACACCCTCGTCCGGCAGCTCGGCGCCGCGCTCTCCAGCGCGTTGACGAGTGCCGTCTTCGCCAACTACAACGTCCGAGTCCCGGTGGGCGGCGTCGTGCACCTCTACCCGTCGCGTACCGGCCTGACGATCGCCCTGCTGGCCGCCTGCGCCGCCTGCGCCGTGGCCGCGGTGGTCACGACCTGCATTCCGAGGGATGTGTCATGAACGACCGGCTCCAAGACCCGCGGGGGACGCTCATCTTCGACGGCGACTGCGGCTTCTGCACCTCGGTGGTGCGGCTGCTGTCGCGGCACGTCGCACCCGGCGTCGACTACCGTCCCTGGCAGCGAGAGGACCTCGACGCGCTGGCGCTCACGATCGAGCAGGTGACGCGCGAGGTGTGGTGGCTGCACCCGGCCGAGACCCGCGCCGGCGGCGCGCGGGCGTTCGCCAGAGTTCTGCGGCACGGACGTCGGCCGTGGCCGATCGCCGGCCGGCTGATGGAGCTGCGGCCGATCGCCGCTCCGGCCGCTCTCGTCTATCGCTGGATCGCGCGCAACAGGAGCAGGCTGCCCGGCGGCACCCCCGCCTGCCGGTTGTAAGGCCGTCGCCCCTCTTCGTGGGGGGGCGGGAGTTGCCTTCGTTCTGCCGATGGAACTACCCATCGAATCGTCCGGTGCTGCCTAAAGTGTTCATCGATGAAGCCGCCCCGCATTTGGACGAAGTGACCCATGGAAAACGAACGGCAGCAGGCATTGTCGAGGATATTCGCGGACGTGCTGGAGGTGGCCGAGGTCGGAGCGGACGACAACTTCTTCGACCTCGGCGGAAACTCCATCATGGCCATGAAGATCGTCAGTCGGGTGCGTGACGAACTCGACGGGAAAGTGACGGCCCGCCTCTTCTACCGGTGGCCGACGATTGCCGGGCTCGACCAGAACGTGGAATTCGGGGTGGCGCCCGGCGACCCGATGACACGTTATCCGGAATAGGAGCGCGGCATGACGCGTATACCGATCATCAAGCATGAGCGTTCGTCCGCTCCTGAAACTCGGCTCTTCTGTTTTCCGCACATCGCGGGCGGCCCGGCCATGTTCACGAGCTGGGCCGAGGCGTTGCCGCCGGAGATCGAGCTGTGCGTGCCTCTGCTCCCCGGCAGGGAGCGGAGTTTCGGCCGGGCGCCGTTCACCGACATCGAGGACCTGTGCGCGGCGCTGCACGAGGCGGTCGGCCCTGCCATGGACATTCCGTCGGTCTTCTTCGGCGACTGTCTCGGCGCGCTGGTGGCCTTCCGGCTCGCACAGCGGCTCCAGGCCGCCGGGGAGACCGGCCCGCGCATGTTGATCGTGCAGGGTGTGGGCGCGCCCCAGACACTCGCGGAGACGGAAATGGGATATCCGCCGTCCGACGCGGCCACCGGTGAGCTGGTGGACTACCTGAAGCGCGCCGGCGACACCGATTCCGCGCTGCTGGACGACCCGGACTGGGTGGAGATCCTGGAGCCGGCGCTCCGCGGGGATCTGGCCATCGCGGAGAGCTTCCGTCACCACGCCGCCCCGCCGCTGACCGTACCGATCTCCGTCGTCGTACGTGACCAGGCCAGAGCGACGATCGCCGACTTCTCCCTGTGGGCCGGCCTGACCGACTCGGAGTTCACCCTGCGCGTGCTGCCTCCCGGACCCCGGGAATGGGAGCGGACCGCCGCGGCGGTGGGTCGCCAGATTTCCCGGACGAGCTAGTCGAAGGGCTGTCCAGTGCATCATCGAGTGCGGGCCGTGGGCCTGATCATGGCCTTGACCTCCGCCTGTTGCTTCGGCTTCGCCGGGGTCGCGGCGAAGGCCCTCGGTCATGTCGGCCTGGGATCGCTGCAGGCGGTGTGGATTCGGCTGCTCATAGGTTCCTGCCTGCTCGTGCCGTTCGTGCTCCTGCGGCGGCGGGACGCTCTGCGCGTCCCCCGGTCGGTGCTGCCGGCCATGGCCGCGTACGGTCTGCTGGCGGTGGCCGGCGCGCAGGGCATGTTCTTCGCCGCGCTTTCCCGGATACCGGTGGGCATCGCCCTTCTGATCGTCTATCTGGCGCCCGTCCTCGTACTGCTCTGGGTGCGCGTCATGTGGCGGCGGAGGATCTCCTCGCACGCCGTTCTCGGCGCCGTTCTGGTGACGATGGGACTGGCGTCGGTCGTGCAGGTGCGGGCGGGTGCGGGACTCGACCCGCTCGGCCTCTTGTTCGCTCTGTCCGCCGCCTGCTGTCTTGCCACGTATTTCCTGCTCAGTGAATCGCTGGCCGGAGTCGACGTGCTCGGCCTGCTGGTCTGGGGGCTCGGTGGCGGCGCCCTCGTCCTGACCCCCGTGGCCGCGCCATGGAACATCCGCTGGGCGGCATTCCTGGAGGACGTACCGGTCGGCGGCTGGCAGGTGCCCGTTGTCGGCGTGCTCGCGTGGCTGGTGCTGGTGAGCACGATCGCGGCCTACCTCACGGGCATGGGCGCGGTCAGGCGCCTGTCGTCCCCGCTGGCCAGCGTTCTCGCCAGCCTTGAGGTCCTGGTGGCGGCCGTGGTGGCACTGATAGCGCTGGACGAGCGGCTGTCGTTCGTGCAGTGGTGCGGCATGTTTCTCGTGCTCGCCGGTTCGTTCCTGTCCAACCGGGCCGCGAAAGAAGGAGGGGGGAAGCCGGGGCGGAGCCGTCCGGACGATGCCGAAGGGCCGCGTGTGGTCGTGGACGCCGGCCCGGTCGCGCGCCCGGCGGCACCCGGCCGTCACGCCGTCACCGTCTCCCGTACCGGCTTCGACGACCCCGCGCAGCGCCTTGTCACGGAGCTTCAGCCGCGCCTCCTGCACCCGACGCGGCAGCACGGCGAACACTGACCTCTCGTCCGCGCGACACCGTCCTCCAGGCTGCCGCCCCGACTATGTAACGGAATGGAGTCATATGCGTACCATCGGTCTTATTGGTGGGCTGAGCTGGGAGTCCACTGCGATCTACTACCAGATCATCAACCAGGAGGTCCGTGCCAGGCTGGGCGGAACCCACTCCGCGCGCAGTCTCATCTGGTCCTTCGAGTTCAGCAGCTGCGAGGAGCTCATCTTCGCCGGACGCTGGGACGAGGTCGGCGCCCTGCTCGGCGACGCCGGGCGGAAGCTGGAGGGGCTGGGCGCCGACACGCTGCTCATCTGCAGCAACACCTTCCATCGTGTCGCCGGGCAGGTCGCGCGGTCGGTGACCGTCCCGGTGCTGCACATCGCGGACGCCGTGGGCGCGGAGGTCCGCAACCGGGGAATGCGGAAGATCGGCCTCCTGGGCACCCGCTTCACCATGGAGGGGTCGTTCTACCGGGACCGCCTGGCCGCCAACGGCTTCGAGGTGGTCGTGCCGGAGTACGAGCAGCGGCTGGTCGTCGAACGTGTGATCTTCGACGAGCTGGTCCGGGGGGTGCTCAAGGAATCCTCCAGGGAGGTCTTCGGGCAGATCGTCGCCGACCTCGCGGCGAGGGGCGCGGAGGGCGTCATCCTCGGCTGCACCGAGATCGAGCTGCTGATCAGCGAGAAGGACACCAGCATCCCGGTGTTCCCCAGCGCCCGCTTGCACGCGGAGGCGGCCGTGGACTTCGCCCTGCACGCGGCCCGATTCGACGGCGCGTCAGCCGCTTGACGCACGGAAGGCAGGAGGTGGCTCGGATGAGCAGTCGCGAGGAGTCCGCGATCGTCGTGTCGACCGGGGACGCCCTGGTCTCCCGGTCCCGGTCCTGGGCTCCGGGCCGGCCCTTCCCGGTGCTGGACGGACCGGGTGTGGAGCGCTACCGGAGCGTGCTCCTGCGTCGCGGACGCCCGGAGTGGCCGGCGATCGACGGCAGCCCGCGGGACGGCGTCGTGTTGTCCGTGGGCGGCGAGGAGAGCGAGGCGGCAGCGGTCCTGCTGGCCAGGGCGACGGACAGGCCGCATGCCCACCTCGGCCTGACTGAGCTCGCCGGGGCGATCGGCCGCCACGCGGACGAGCCGATCGCGCTGGTCGGCCTTGTCGACGACTTCGCCGCCCTGGGGGACTGGCCCGGCTTTCTGGCTCCGCGCCTCGGTGTCGTGACCGCCAGAGACGCCTCCTCGCTCAGTTGCCTGGTGTACCGGACGCTCACCCTTCATGCCCTGGGCCAGGCGCGCGACTTCACGATCCTGCATCCGGAGGACGAGGAGGCCGACAGCGCCGACGCGGTCGCGTGGGACGAACTCGTCTCGCTGAAGGACGAGCCGGTGCGTCTTCTGGCGATGCGCACCCATGGCATGGAGTGCGGCGCGAACCTGCCTGACGCCATCCTGTGCGGCAGATCCGACTACCTGGGGAAACCCCTTCCCGTGTTGAACGGGGAGCACCGCGCCGTGTCATGCCTCAGAGGAGCCGGTTGTTACCGCAAGGACCTCAAGGACGAGCAGCGCCTCCCCGTCGCCGATCTCGACGCCAGTGTGGTCCTCGCGCAGAGCTGCATGTCGGTGGCGGTCGGCAACAACGTCTTCCCCGGCGATGTCGGGTTCGGCGTGGGCTTCATGGCCGGCACGGCGGTCGCGGTCATCGGCACGATCGGCAAGCACCTCGACGACGCCGGCTTCATGCACGAGATGCGAGCCGGCCTGGCCGCCGGAGGCTCGCTGGGCCACGTTCTTGAGCAGGTCAACGAGCAGGCCATGCTCGTGGGAGGGGAGATGTCGCGGTTCGGGCTGCTGGGCGACCCCACGCTCGTGCTGATCCCCGACGCCGCGCCGGAGCCTCGTCGGCGGCCGGCCCTTCCGGACGAGCGCGACAACCGGGGGCTGGACGAGCTGGCCTACCTCAATGCGGAGGTCATCCCCCGGCTGCTGCGGCTGCGCTGGCTCGACGTCGAGGTTCCGGAGGGAAGGCTCGCCGAGCTGCGCAGCGGGATCAAGGCCGCGGCCGGTGGCTGGCGTGCCGCTCCTCCGGAGACGGAGCTGGCCGCGGTGGCCGGGCAACTGGCGGCGGTTCAGGCCGAGGTCGTGACGTCGTTGATCCAGCAGATCCATTCCTCTTGGTGGCATTTCACGCAAACCGCTCTGCCTGCCTTCGGCAAGGTGAGCGACGAGCCTCAGCGCTGTCCGAAGTGCAAGCTGGACAGCGCCTTCCTGGCCACGTTCGCGCATCGGATCGAGCCCGAGCTGAGGATCTCCACGGTTCAGTGCCGGCGTTGCGGAGATCTGTGGTGGTCCACTTCCGGTGCCACTGCCGCCGTGGAGGCCGAGCACGTCGCCTGGCTCAGGCCCGACCGGCCTTGCGAGCTGACGGCCACGGTGTCCAACCAGGCGGGCAGAAGGCTCGTGGGCACGGTGGGCTTCGCGATCTCGGCCGGGAAGTTCCTGCACCTGCCGGAGGGCTGGTCCGCGCCGTGCGACCTCGACCCTGGCGAGTCGCGGGACATCGCCTGGACCGTGACGGCCGCCTCCGAGGTCGTGCCGCACGAGTACGAGGGCTGGTGTGTGCGGCTCTTCGACGGGGTCTACAGCGCGTCGACCATGCAGATGGAAGTGCTGCCGTAATCCGGACGCCTGAGGAAGGAACAGGATGGCTCGCGGTTCTCGGCGCTGGGGGATCCTCGGCGTTCTGTGTCTGTGCGTATGGATTCTCGTCATGGACAACACCGTGCTCAACCTGGCGGTCCCCGTGCTCATGGGCGACCTCGGCGCGGGGCCGGACGACGTCCAGTGGATCATCAACGCCTACGCCCTGGCCTTCGCCGCGATGCTGCTCACCTCCGGAAGCCTGTCCGACAGGTACGGGCGCAGGCGGTTCCTCATCCTCGGCCTGGTCGTGTTCGGCGGCGCCTCACTGGTCGCGTCACTGTCGGCCGAGCCCTGGCACCTGATCGCCGCGCGGGCCTTCATGGGGCTGGGCGGTGCGATGCTGATGCCGAGCACCCTGTCCATCCTGGTCAACGTCTTCGACGCCGGGGAACGCCGCAAGGCGTTCGCGGCGTGGAGCGCGGCGGCCACGATGGGGCTCATCGTCGGGCCGCTGGTCGGCGGGTTCGTGCTGGAACACGCGCCCTGGGGCATGATCTTCCTGCTCAACCTGCCCGTCGCCGGGCTGGTCATCGCCGTTGCGGTCCGGCTCGTACCCGAGTCCAAGGGGCCCGCCCGCCGGCTCGACCCGGTCGGAGTCCTGTCATCGGCCCTGGGGATGACCGCCCTGATCTACGTGGTCATCTCGCTGCCGCGCGAGGGATGGGCGGCGCCGCGCTCACTCGTGGCGGCGCTGCTCGCCGTCGCCTCGCTGTCGGCGTTCATCTGGTGGGAGCGGCGCACGGATCATCCGATGCTCCCTCTGTCGCTGTTCCGCGACCGGCGCTTCAGCGGCGCGTCGCTCACGATCGTCCTGGTGGTCTTCGGCTCGGGCGCGCTGCTGCTCGTCCTCGCGCAGTACCTGCAGTTCGTACGGGGGATCAGCCCGGTCGCCGCCGGGCTGGACCTGCTGCCCTACGTCGTCGCGTCCGTGCTCGGCAACGTGGCGAGCGGGGCGCTGGGGAAGAGGATCAGCAACCAGTCCCTCATCGCCGCGGGGTTCGCCGGGGCGGCGGCGGGATTCGTCCTGCTGGCGTTCATCGACAGCGGCGCGGACGGGGGCCTGCTCCCCGCCGGCCTGGTGATCATGGGACTCGGTTTGGGGCTGGCGAGCCCGGCCGCGTACACCTTGCTGATGGGGGTCGTGCCGGAGGAGCACGCCGGGGTCGGATCGGCTCTCAACGACACCGTTCAGCAACTGGGGATGGCCCTGAGCGTGGCGGTGCTGGGAAGCGTGATGGCCTGGAAATACTCGTCCTCGATGCCGGCGGGTGCCCCGGCGGCGGCGAGGGAGTCCATCGCCGGCGCCCTGGACACGGGCGACGCCACGCTGGTCGCGGCGGCCAAGTCCGCGTTCCTGTCCGGGATGTCGATCACCCTGGTGATCGGCGCCGCCTGTTGCGTGGTCGCGATGATCTCGGCGATGAGCGTTCTCAGAGCTCCCTCCGCCGTGCCGATGCCTGATCCCGAGACCGGAGCCGTGCGGGCCCCGTAGCAGCCTTTTCTCGTCCGATCCACCTTTTACTCTGACGAACGGAGCTGGAAATGAACGAGGGCGCGATTCAGACCTTTGGTGGTTTGTTCGAGGGGGTGGCTGGGCGTTTTGGTGGTGAGGTGGCGTTGGTGGTGGGGGAGGTGGAGTTGTCGTATGGGGAGTTGAATGGGTGGGCTAATCGGTTGGCTCGGGTTTTGGTGGGTCGGGGTGTGGGGCCGGGGTGTGTGGTGGCGGTGGTGTTGCCGCGGTCGGTGGAGTTTGTGGTTGCGGTTTTGGCGGTGGTGAAGGCGGGGGGTGCTTTTTTGCCGGTGGATCCGTCGTATCCGGTGGAGCGGGTGGAGTTTATGGTGGCGGATTCGGGGGCGGGGTTGGTTATTCGGGATTTGGCTGATTTTCCGGTGGGGGGTTGTTCGTCGGCTGATTTGGTGGTGGGGGAGCGGTTGGGGGTTTTGGGGGTGGATGATCCGGCGTATGTGATTTATACGTCGGGGTCGACGGGGCGGCCTAAGGGTGTGGTGGTGTCGCATGCGGGTGCGGTGAATTTGGCTGCGGTGCAGGTGGCGCGTTTTGGTGTGGGGCCGGGGTGTCGGGTGTTGCAGTTTGCTTCGCCGAGTTTTGATGCGTCGGTGTTTGAGTTGTTGTGGGCTTTTGGTGGGGGTGGGGCGTTGGTGGTGTGTCCGGTGGGTGTGTTTGGTGGGGAGGAGTTGGGGCGGTTTTTGGTGGAGCAGCGGGTGAGTCATGGGTTGATTCCGCCGGCGGCGTTGGTGACGGTGCCGGAGATGGAGTTGGTGGATTTGCGGGTGTTGGTGGTGGGTGGTGAGGCGTGGGGTGGTGATTTGTTGCGGCGTTGGGTTGGTGGTCGTGCGTTGTTCAATGCGTATGGGCCGACGGAGACGTCGGTGGTGGCGACGTTGAGTGGGGTTTTGGGGGTGGTGGAGGGTGTGCCGCCGATGGGGCGGCCTTTGGAGAATTTGCGGGCGTTTGTGTTGGATGAGTGGTTGCGGCCGGTGCCGGTGGGGGTGGCGGGGGAGTTGTATGTGGCTGGGGTGGGTTTGGCGTTGGGGTATGTGAATCGGCCGGGGTTGACGGCGGAGCGGTTTGTGGCGTGTCCGTTTGTTTCGGGTGAGCGGATGTATCGCACGGGTGATGTGGTGCGGTGGCGGGTGGATGGGGATTTGGAGTTTGTTGGTCGGGTGGATGACCAGGTGAAGGTTCGTGGGGTGCGGATCGAGCTTGGTGAGGTGGAGGCGGTGGTGGCTGGGTTGCCGGGGGTGGCGCAGGTGGCGGTGGTGGTGCGTGAGGATCGGGTGGGGGATCGGCGGTTGGTGGCGTATGTGGTGCCGCGTGCTGGGGTGGGGCTGGATGGGGGGTGGGTGCGTCGGGGGGCGGCTGAGGGGTTGCCGAAGGCGATGGTGCCGTCGGCGGTGGTGGTTTTGGATCGGTTGCCGGTGACGGTGAATGGGAAGGTCGATCGGCGGGCGTTGCCGGTTCCGGATTATCGGGTGTCGGGGCGTGGGCCGGGGAGTGAGCGGGAGGAGTTGTTGTGTGGGTTGTTCGCCGAGGTGCTCGGGTTGGAGCGGGTCGGCGTCGACGACAACTTCTTCGACCTCGGTGGAGACTCACTCCTGGCCACGAGGCTGATCAGCCGCGTACGCGCCGAGCTGGGCACGGCGCTTTCCGTCAGAGCCGTCTTCGACCGGCCCACTGCCGCCGAACTGGCCCGAGGGCTCGCGCCTGACGCGACCTCGGGGCCCGTGCTGGCCCCGACCTCGCGTGCCGGGGCCGTGCCGCTGTCGTTCGCCCAGCAGCGGCTCTGGTTCCTGCACCGCCTGGAGACGGACGCCGCGACGTACAACGTGCCGATCGCGCTGCGGATGAAGGGGCGGCTGGACGTGGGCGCGCTGGATGCGGCGTTGCGTGACGTCGTGGCCCGGCACGAGAGCCTTCGGACGATCTTCCCCGATCTCGACGGCGTCCCGGCCCAGCGGATCCTGAGCCCGGCCGAAGCCGGCCCGCGACTGGCCGAGGCCGCGGTGGAGGAGGCGTCGCTGGCCGAGGCGCTCAGGCGGGCGGCGACGCGCGGGTTCGACCTGTCGGCCGAGCCGCCGCTGCGCGCGTCCCTCTTCACGGTGTCCCCTGACGATCACGTGCTGTTGCTCGTCCTTCACCACATCGCCTGCGACGGCTGGTCGGTGGCTCCCCTCGTCCAGGACCTGTCCCACGCCTACGTCGCGCGCCGCCGCGGCGGCGACCCCGGCCAGGCGCCCCTGCCCGTGCAGTATGCCGACTACGCGCAGTGGCAGCACGAGCTGCTCGGCGGCGAGGACGACCCCGGCAGCCTGATCAGCAGGCAGCGGGAGTACTGGGCCGGCAAGCTGGCCGGCCTTCCCGAGGAGCTGACGCTCCCCGCTGATCGGCTCCGGCCGGAAGGCTCCGGCGGCCGAGGCGACGTGCTCCGGTTCGAGTGCGACGCCTCGGTGCATGCCGGCCTGCTGCGCCTGGCCAGGCAGAGCCGCGCCACGGTCTTCATGGTGGTGCACGCCGCCCTGTCGGCGCTGCTCACCCGGATGGGCGCGGGCACCGACGTCCCGGTGGGCACGGTGATCGCCGGCCGCACCGACGAAGCGCTGAACGATCTGGTCGGGTTCTTCGTCAACACCCTGGTGCTGCGCGTGGACACCGGCGGCGATCCCAGCTTCAGGGAGCTGGTGGCCCGGACGCGCGAGGTGGACCTGGAGGCCTACGCCCACCAGGACCTTCCGTTCGAGTATCTGGTGGAGATGCTCAACCCCGCGCGCGTGCTGGGACGGCATCCGCTCTTCCAGGTGATGCTGGCCTTCCAGAACAACGCCGCACCCCGTTCGAACCTGGACGGGCTCGCCGTCGAGACGGAAGTCCTCCCCACGGGCACCACCAAGTTCGACCTGTCGGTGGAGGTGGCCGAACGGTTCGACGACGGCGGCCGGCCGGCGGGCCTGCACGGCACGCTGGAATACGCCGCCGACATGTTCGGCAGGCCCGCGGCGGACATGCTCCTCGCGCGGTTCTTGCGGGTCCTGGCGCAGGTGGCGGACGCCCCCGACACGCCGATGAGCCGGCTCGACGTGCTGGACGCCGACGAATGGCGCCGCCTCGTGACCGATCAGCACGAGAACGAGCTCGCCGTTTCCGAGCAGACCTTTGGTGGTTTGTTCGAGGGGGTGGCTGGGCGTTTTGGTGGTGAGGTGGCGTTGGTGGTGGGGGAGGTGGAGTTGTCGTATGGGGAGTTGAATGGGTGGGCTAATCGGTTGGCTCGGGTTTTGGTGGGTCGGGGTGTGGGGCCGGGGTGTGTGGTGGCGGTGGTGTTGCCGCGGTCGGTGGAGTTTGTGGTTGCGGTTTTGGCGGTGGTGAAGGCGGGGGGTGCTTTTTTGCCGGTGGATCCGTCGTATCCGGTGGAGCGGGTGGAGTTTATGGTGGCGGATTCGGGGGCGGGGTTGGTTATTCGGGATTTGGCTGATTTTCCGGTGGGGGGTTGTTCGTCGGCTGATTTGGTGGTGGGGGAGCGGTTGGGGGTTTTGGGGGTGGATGATCCGGCGTATGTGATTTATACGTCGGGGTCGACGGGGCGGCCTAAGGGTGTGGTGGTGTCGCATGCGGGTGCGGTGAATTTGGCTGCGGTGCAGGTGGCGCGTTTTGGTGTGGGGCCGGGGTGTCGGGTGTTGCAGTTTGCTTCGCCGAGTTTTGATGCGTCGGTGTTTGAGTTGTTGTGGGCTTTTGGTGGGGGTGGGGCGTTGGTGGTGTGTCCGGTGGGTGTGTTTGGTGGGGAGGAGTTGGGGCGGTTTTTGGTGGAGCAGCGGGTGAGTCATGGGTTGATTCCGCCGGCGGCGTTGGTGACGGTGCCGGAGATGGAGTTGGTGGATTTGCGGGTGTTGGTGGTGGGTGGTGAGGCGTGGGGTGGTGATTTGTTGCGGCGTTGGGTTGGTGGTCGTGCGTTGTTCAATGCGTATGGGCCGACGGAGACGTCGGTGGTGGCGACGTTGAGTGGGGTTTTGGGGGTGGTGGAGGGTGTGCCGCCGATGGGGCGGCCTTTGGAGAATTTGCGGGCGTTTGTGTTGGATGAGTGGTTGCGGCCGGTGCCGGTGGGGGTGGCGGGGGAGTTGTATGTGGCTGGGGTGGGTTTGGCGTTGGGGTATGTGAATCGGCCGGGGTTGACGGCGGAGCGGTTTGTGGCGTGTCCGTTTGTTTCGGGTGAGCGGATGTATCGCACGGGTGATGTGGTGCGGTGGCGGGTGGATGGGGATTTGGAGTTTGTTGGTCGGGTGGATGACCAGGTGAAGGTTCGTGGGGTGCGGATCGAGCTTGGTGAGGTGGAGGCGGTGGTGGCTGGGTTGCCGGGGGTGGCGCAGGTGGCGGTGGTGGTGCGTGAGGATCGGGTGGGGGATCGGCGGTTGGTGGCGTATGTGGTGCCGCGTGCTGGGGTGGGGCTGGATGGGGGGTGGGTGCGTCGGGGGGCGGCTGAGGGGTTGCCGAAGGCGATGGTGCCGTCGGCGGTGGTGGTTTTGGATCGGTTGCCGGTGACGGTGAATGGGAAGGTCGATCGGCGGGCGTTGCCGGTTCCGGATTATCGGGTGTCGGGGCGTGGGCCGGGGAGTGAGCGGGAGGAGTTGTTGTGTGGGTTGTTCGCCGAGGTGCTCGGGTTGGAGCGGGTCGGCGTCGACGACAACTTCTTCGACCTCGGCGGCGATTCCATCATCGCGATCCAGCTGCTGGCCAGGATCAAGAAGGAAGGGCTGACGTTCAGTCCGCGGCAGTTGCTGCAACAGCAGACGGTGAGAGGGCTCGTCTCCCTCGTGGAGGACGCCGGCGAACCGTCGACGCCCTCCGCGGACGACGGGACGGGCCCCGTGACGCTCACACCGATCATGCACTGGCTTCGCGATCTCGGCGGATCCGTCGACGAGTTCAGCCAGAGCGTCGTCGTGACCGTGCCGGCCGATCTCGATCTCGATCACCTGCGCGCCGCTGTGGGGCATGTCCGTAGACATCACGACGCGCTGCGACTGCAACTCTCGCAAGCCGGCGGCGCATGGTCACTCCGCGTGAATCCGCCGGACGGGCTTCCCGGCGAGTCCTGTGTCCGGCGGGTCGACGTGGCGGGACTCCCGGACGACGAGCTCGCGCGGACGATCACGGCACACCGGTCGGAAGCCGCCCGCCGCCTGGACGTCCGGGCCGGTGCCGTCGTCGAGATCGTCTGGTTCGCCGCCGGTCCGTCCCGCCCCGGCCGGTTGTTGATCATGGTCCACCACCTCGCGGTGGACGGGGTCTCGTGGCGCATCCTGCTCCCGGACCTGGCGGCCGCGTACGAGGCGGTGGGCGCCGGCCGGCCGGTGACCCTGCCACCCGTGGCCACCTCCTTCCGGCAGTGGGCCGAGAGGCTGCGCGCCGAGGCGGCGAGTCCGGCGCGGGAAGGGGAGCTGGAGCTCTGGCGCGACGTCCTGGAGACCGCCGACCCGCCGCTCGGCGGCGGTCACGACGCCGAGGCCGTCGCCACCGCGCGCCATCTGACACTGACCCTTTCCCCGGCGGCCACCCGCGACCTGCTGGCCAAGGTGCCCGCCGCCCTGGGGGGAAGGGTCAACGAGGCACTGCTCACAGCACTCGCGCTCGCCGTCGGACACTGGCCCGAACGCGGCGCCGCCGGCTCGGCCGTCCTGATCGACGTCGAGGGGCACGGGCGCGAGGAGATCGTCCCGGATGTGGATCTGTCACGCACGGTCGGCTGGTTCACCAGCATGTTCCCCGTCCGGCTCGACCCTGGCCAGGTGGACTGGGAGGCGGTGCGCGCCGGTACGGCCGCGATGGGAACCGCCTTCGAGCGGGTCAAGGAGCAACTGCGGGCGATCCCCGACAACGGCATCGGGTTCGGCCTGCTGCGCCATCTGAACGAACGGACCTCATCGAGCCTGGCCGGCCGTCCACGGCCGCGGATCGGCTTCAACTATCTCGGGCGGATCACGCTCGGCGACGAGGAGGAGAGCTGGGCCCTCGCTCCGGGCACGCAGGCCATCCAGGGCACGCGCGCCGCGGACCTGCCCCTGCCCCACCAGGTCGAGGTGAACGCCATCACCCAGGACTCGGCCGACGGGACGCGGCTGGTGGCGATCTGGACCTGGGCCGCGGAGGCGGTCTCGGAAGAGGCCGTCCGATCACTGGCCGAGCGCTGGTTCCAGGCGCTGCGGGGGCTCGTCGCACATGCGTCCGCCGCCGAGGAGACGGATGCGTGAGGGTATCGGCACGACAACGGAGGAAGCGTGATGACCAATCCCTTCGAGGACCACGGCCGCGAGTACGAGGCTCTCGTCAACGCCGCCGGACAACATTCCCTGTGGCCGGTGGACATCGAGGTGCCCGATGGCTGGACGGTCACGTTCGGGCCCGGCGGACGTGCCGAATGCCTGGAGTTCATCGAGAACAACTGGAGCGATGGGCGCCTCTTCAGGAGAGGTGCGGAATCGGCGGGGTGAGTCGGGCCACCCTGCGCTACACCCGTTCCTGGAAAGGTGAGGGTCTGGTGAATGATTCAACGATGTCGGACGTGCGCAACGGGCTGGCCTCGCTGCTCTACCGGACCGCGGGATCGCGGGCGACATGGGACGCGCCCTCCGTGGCGGCGGAGGTGGGTGCCGAGACAGTCGATATCGAGGCAGCCATCATGTGCCTGGAACAGCTCGGACTGCTCGTCCCTTCCACGCAGGCCACAACGGGATACATCATCGTAAATCCCGACGTGGCACTCTCCCGGCTGCTCGACCTGGAGCGGAGTCTCGCGGCCAGCTACCACCGGCGGCTCGGTCATTTCCGCGAGGCGTTGCACATGCTGCTGCGGGACTTCTCGCCCGGCGAGCGGCACGGGAACGGCGTGAACGTCGAGTTGCTGCGAACCTCGACGGAGCTGAGCGAGTTCCTCGATCATCGATCCTCCCAGGTGAAGCAGCAGGAGCTGGCCATCCATCCCAGCGCGCCCGCGATCGACGCCACGAACGAGATGTTGTCGAGGACGGTGCGGGCCCTGTCCCGCGGCGTCAAGATGCGGGTCCTCTATTCCGATCATGTGGTGGCGCACCCCGTGATGCGTGACTACTGCATGGAGGCGATGCGTCACGGGGCGGACATCCGGGTCGGCGGTTATCTGCCGCTCGGCATGACCCTCATGGACGACGACCTGGCCCTGTTGCCCATCGACCCGCAGGACACCTCTCTCGGCGTCGTGGCCATCCACAGCATGGAGGTGGTCAGATCGATGTACGCGGTGTTCGCATACCACTGGTCCGAGGCCGTCCCGATAGCGAACGTGCTTGATCACGCGGAATGCGTGGACAGAATCCTGTCCACCCAGGAAAGGGTGATCATCCGGATGCTCGCCATCGGCGCCAAGGACGAGGCGATCGCGCGAAGGCTCAACGTATCGCCCAGGACGCTCAGCCGCGTGATCTCGACCCTGCTGGACCGCCTGGGCGTGGAGACCCGATTCCAGGCGGCCGTGAAGGTCACCAAGATGGGACTGCTGGCAAGAGAGCCCTTGGAGGGCGCGTGGACCGAGCGGTCACGCCATGCGGCCGCGCGATCCGCCCGGGGCCCACGTCCCCACCCCTCCGCGCAAGGCTTCGGCCCATGACGGCCGCGCCCCGGCCGGTCCCGGCCGGTCCCGGCCGGTGCGGGGCTCCGGGCCGGGCTGCATGGCCCGCGTCCCGATCAGTACGGCTCCGCAGTCCGAAAACTGTCGCCACCGCTTGCTAGTTTCTCGGTCCATGAGCCAGCGGACATGGACGATCGACGATCACCTTGAGGGCAAGCCCGACGCATCGATAGCCCTGTACCACGAATTTGTCAGCCTGGTTGAGGCATGCGGGCCCTTCACGTACGCGGTGTCCAAGAGCATGATCACCGTCAAGGGCACACGTCGAGGATTCGCCGGAGCGAAGCCGGACACGCGGGGGCTCCGAGGGTACTTCGACATCCAGCGCACGATCGGCCACGACGCCCGCATCAGCAGCGTGTCCCCGTACACGAAGCGGTTGTACGTTCATACCTTCCGGATCTCTGATCTCGCCGAGCTTGATGAGGGGTTCGCCGGCTGGCTCCGCGAGGCGTACGAAGTTGGGCAAGGCGGACATCTGGGAGGCCTGGTCGCCAGCTGATCGTCGGGCACCCCACTTCTCGTTCGACGGCGGCACTCGTGTTGCCGCAGCCGTCCCGGAGCCCGCAGTGGGAAAGTCGGCAGTGCGTGTTCCGTCGCTCGCTCGTACCGTGTAGTCATGACTGGACGGCTGGTGGTCGTCATCGGTTTCGACGGCATCGAGCTCGTTGACGTCGCGTGCGTGACGACCGGTTTCGACTACGCCAACCGGCAGGGCGCCGACCCGGCGTACCGGGTCGTGTTCGCGACTCCGATGGGCCGGCCCGTGCGGTGCGACTCCGGGCTGGAGCTGCCCGGGCAGGGGCGGATCGACACGATGGGCGGCCCGATCGACACGCTGATCGTCTCGGGCGGTCAAGGGCACGAGACCGCCGCCGCCAACCCTCGGTTCGTCAGTCAGGTCGTACGGCTGGCCGGGCTGTCGCGGCGGGTCGCGTCCGTGTGCACCGGGGCGACGGTGCTGGCCGCAGCCGGTTTGCTCGACAACCGCCGGGCCACCACGCACTGGTACGAGGCCGGACGGCTGGCCACCCGATACCCGCACGTACGGGTCGACCCCGCGCCGATCTTCGTACGGGACGGCACGGTCGCGACGTCAGGCGGGGTCACCGCCTCTCTGGATCTCACGCTGTCCTTCATCGAGGAGGACCACGGGTCCGAGCTGGCCCGCCGCGTCGCCATGGGCATGGTCACGTACCTGAAAAGGCCGGGGGACCAGGCGCAGGTGAGCATGTTCAACCGGATCGCGCACGCCGACCATGTGGTCAGCCATCTGGACGAGGATCTCGGCGTCGCCCGTCTGGCCGCGCTCGCCGGGGTGAGCGAGCGGCATCTGAGCAGGCTGTTCGTCGAGTGCGTCGGCCGGACCCCCTCGCGGCTGGTCCGCGAGACGCGGCTCGAAGCGGCCGCCCAGCTGCTCACCGGCACGCGTGAGTCGGTCGCGGCCATCGCCCGGCGGTGCGGGTTCGCCTCCGCCGAGTCCTTACGGCAGGCGTTCGTGGCGTGGGCCGGGATCTCACCGTCGCGTTACCGTGGGAGATCATGACGCTCCCGTTCGCCGCCGACGGCACAGAGCACCGGCCCGGGGTTCTTCCCGGACCGGCGCTCTCGTGTGTCAGCCTCCGGCGCTGAAGGACCTCGCGCCGTTACCGTAGACGGTCATGTCCACCCAGGGGTGCGATTCCTGGATGCAGGAGAAGTACGGCACAAGGCAGAAGACGCCCTGGGTCCGCTTGCGCCATTGGGCCGCTCCCCGGCCGCCGTTGCTCACGAGCGACTCGTGAGCCTTGAACGACCAGCCCACCATGTAGACCTCGGCCCACCTGGTGTAGAAGTGGGCGCTGGTGATCCGGGAGCCGTCGCGGCAGTAGTCCATTCTCTGGAAATACTTCCAGAGCCATTGGCCGACGCGGTTCTTGCCGCCTCGGTAGCCGGTGTAGATCCAGCAGGAACTCGCCATGATCTGGGTCCGTTCCTCCGCCGAGACGACGACATCGTTCTGGGCGAGCTTCGCGAGATAATCCTCGCTGGAGATGGAGTCCAGCGGTTCCTCGCCGTTCTCCGTGGTGGCCAGTTCGGTGTCGGGATCCGTCAGAGACGACGAGACCTTCTGGGACGTCCTGCTCTCCGCTCCCGCCGCGGGCGCGAGCATCAAGCAGGCGAGCGCCGCCGCCAGCAGCACGACAAACGCATGCCGTACGAGCGGAATACGCCTTCGCAGGCTTCTCATTGCTGTCCTTTTCCGCGATTCCCGAGAATCGCACATCGGCCTGAACGAACCTTTCATCGGTAATACGTTCCTGGGCGGGAAGCTCGACGGAATTCATCGCCGTTTTCCGGCCGGGCGGTTCATGGCCCGCCGCACGGGGGCTGTCGCACGGCGATACCGCATCTCGACGGTGGCGGCCGATTCGCCGCGCGCGACGCCGATCTGCCCCCAGGTGGCGCCCTCCATCCGCAGGTGGACCACATGGCGGATCTCGGGGTCGAGCAGCGCGATCAGAGGGGCCGCGCGCCTGGCCTCGTCCCCGTCGGCCACGGCGTCCTCGAAGCCGTGGGGGCGCGGCATCAGCGCCGCGTGGCGGCATAACGCCTGTTCACGGGCCATCCGGCGGTGGTGGTCGACCACGAGTCGCGTCGTGACGGTGGCGAGGAACGGCCACGCCCGCTCCTCCTCCAGTCCTGCGAAAGTGGCGGTACGCAGCAACGCGTCCTGGACGACGTCCTCCGCGTCCGCCCCGGCCCCCATACGTTTCGCCAAGGCCAGCAGTCGCGGCCGGTACGCCATCAGGACATGCCAACGTTGTTCTGTGACTTTCATGCCACGGCCCTTTCTGTTTCCATGCAGACAAAGGAGCCCGGACAAAGTCGCCCCGTAAGATTGCAGACATGCGGAACCGCCGCACCAGGACCACCGCCGGACGTTTCCAGGCCATCTGAGCGTGGCTTCCCCGACTCCGGCCGGGCTTTATCGCACGCGCCGGGCGGTCACCCCTACGACCGCCCATCCACACCCCGATGCCCTCATCGCCGGCTCCCGACCCCCTGCAGTTCCCCTCCGTTCGGGGCACCGGGCTTTCGCTTTCTCACCAGATCGAAGCAGTTCGTGTCCTTGTCCGGATCGAACCGGGGAGCGCGCTGTCCGGATCCATGGGATTCCCGTCCGCTTGCCAGGGCACCGGGAAGGCCAAGCGATTCCCGGCCACGCCCGTCACCACCACCTGTGGGGTGGCAAACCTGGACGCGTTGATCGCGGAGGAGGGGCGCAGAGTACGGCGCACGGTGGCCGTCGCTGACGGGTGCCAAGCCGCACCATCTCGCCGTGCACCCGTCGATGGGCCAACCGGGTTCACCCGCGCCAGGCGAATGATCAGGTCCTCAGACTCCTGGCAAGTTCCTGGGACGCCCGGGTCTGCCAAGTTCGGCTGGGCCGTCCGACCTGCTGCCGCAACGTTGCCTGTGATCTGCGCGTCTTTCGACACCTGACTGCGGCGCCGGTGACGATCCCGTCCGCGACGGCTGGAACTCCCTGTCTCGTTCTCGGAGCAGGACGCGCGCCTGGCGGTCGGCCCTTTGTAGGTCCGTCACCTGAATGCCGGATGATTCCCGGTGGCGGTCGCAGCTCGCCGGTGTGTGTGGGGCATTAGTCGCGCAGTTCTTCCGCCGCGCGTCGTGACCACCGCGCAATGAATGCAGGGTCCAGCCCTTCGTCGAGCACGACCACGTGGATCTCTCCGGTTGTCGACTTGTGGACGTGCATGAGCTCTCCACCATCCGGCGCTAGATCTCAGATCTCGGCGACCCAGTTCTCAGTTCCAGGAACGCTGAGGACGGAGAGCTCGATGAGTTGTTCCCCCTCTCTTGTCACGATCACGATGCCACCCCATTCCCTGGACGAATGCAGCGTCCAGCGACCCCGTCCCACTAGGCTGCCGACACTGAAGTCCCTCGTCAGGCAGCAGGTACTCCACGAGCCTATTCTCGGCTTCGTTGCCAAGCGCCATCCGGCTACCAGTTCTTGCGAGGTGGTGGCGACAGTCTTCAGTGGATGTCGACGGTGTAGCCGCTGGCCTGGAGGGTGAAGAGGCGGGCGTATTCGCCGTCTGCGGCCATCAGGGTGGTGTGGGTGCCCTGTTCGGCGATTCTGCCGTCCGTCAGCACCACGATGAGGTCGGCGTCCTTGACGGCGCTCAGCCGGTGGGAGATCAGCAGGCTGGTGCGGCCGGCCCGGCGCTCGCGCAACCGCTGGTGGATGGCGTGTTCGGCCTCCGCGTCGAGTCCGGCGCTCGGCTCGTCCAGGATGAGCAGGTCGCGTTCGCCCCGGATCAACGCTCTGGCCACGGCGAGGCGCTGCCACTGGCCGCCGGACAGGACGACGCCGCTGGCCTCGGCGGCGTCGAGGAAGCGGTTGCTCAGCAACGTGTCGTACCCGTGCGGCAGGCTGTCCAGCGCCTTGTCCACCCCTGCCAGGCGTGCCGCCGCCCTGACCTGGTCGGGGGAGGCGCCCAGTGAGCCGAGTGAGATGTTCTCCGCGGCCGTGAAGTCGTAGGCCACGTAGTCCTGGAAGACCGCGGTCAGCCGGGAGCGCAGTTCGGCGGGGTCGGCGTCACGCAGGTCCGTCCCGTCCCAGCGCACTGCCCCGCGGGTCGGGTCGTAGAACCGGCACAGCAGTTTGACCAGCGTCGACTTTCCGGCGCCGTTGAGTCCCACGAGCGCGACGCTGGCGCCGTGCGGGATGGTGAGATCCACTCCGCGCAGCACCCATGGTTGCTCCTCGCCGTAGCGGAACCAGACGTCCCGTACTTCGATCCCGGAGCGGAGCGCGGGCAGCGGGCGCGGCGGGAGACGTACGGGAAGGTCGGGGACGGCGGAGACGACGGCGCGGTAGTGACCGAAGACCAGCAGCGCCTGGTGCAGCCGGGCGAGCTGGGTGACCCCGCCGGACAACGCGCCCTGCACCCCGGCGACGGCGGCGGCGAAGACGGCCACGTCGCCCACGCCGAGCCGGCCGCCGGCGATCGCCCAGATCAGTCCGGCGCCGCCGATCGCCGCGCCGAGCAGGGCCAGCAGCCCGTGTCCCGCCAGCGCTCGCCGTTCCAGGGCCTGCTCCTGGTGGTTGACGGCGCGGATCTCGCCGAGGAGACGGTCGCGCAGGAACGTGCCGAGCCCGAACAGCCGCACCTCCTTGGCCGGCTCGACCTCGGTGAGCAGGTCGGCGTAGAAGATCTGGCGGCGCATCGCCGGGCTGAGCGTCCAGCCGAGACGTACCTTGCGCCTGCTCAGCGACAGCTGCACCCCCAGCGACGGCAGCGCGGACAGCAGGACGATCCCGGTCATGACCGGGCTCAGCGCCATGAGCGCGGCGACGAACCCGGCCAGCGTGACCAGCCCGCGCACCAGCGCCAGGCTGGGGGCCAGGATCTGGTTGGCGGCGCCCGTCCCCGCCTGCTCGGCCAGCCTGAGCCGGTCGCGGAAGCGGGGGTTCTCGAACGGGCCGAGTCCGACGAAGGTGTTGACCGAGGTGAACAGACGCTCGCGGGTCAGCAGGTCCATGCCGCGGCGCAGCCGTCCGTCGGTGTATTCGGTCAGGTGCGGCAGCAGCGCGGCGACCAGGCCCACCACACCGAGCATGATCGTGGGCACCAGGACGGCCCGGTTGCCCGCCAGACCGTCCAGGATGAGCTTGGTGCACCAGGCGGCGGCCACCGGCGTCGTGCCGCCGACGATCACGGCGAGCGCCGAGCAGACGGCGGCGAGCGGAGCGGCCCGCCAGGCCAGCCCCCACACCGTCACGGCCCTTCCGGCCAGCCGCAGCACGCCGGGCGAGACGTCGTGGGTCATGCGGTGACGGGGGCGCCGAGCCCGGCCACGGTGACCGCGCGCGACCTGACCCGGCCGGAGTCGTCGAGCAGGTAGAAGGCGGGGAAGGCGGAGTTGGGGAAGGCCAGGCAGACCGGGCCGTTGGCGGGCTCGGTGATCACGGTGGCGCTGCCGCGCAGCGCGTCCGCGTAGCTCTCCCCGTCGGGGCCGGACACGACGGCGAGCACCTGCGAGGGGGAGTAGCCCGCGTTGGCGACGAGCTGGAGGAACGGCGGCAGTTGCCCGGGGCAGGCCTGACACTCGGTGTCGAAGAAGCCGATCATCGCGGGCCGGCCGATCCCGCGCACGTCGGGGACGGTCGAGCCCACCGGCAGCAGCGGCGGCCCCGAGGGCGCGGCGTGCTGCTCGGCGTGGCGCAGCCTGCGGATCACCGCGAGCGTCAGCACCAGGTTGAGCGCGCTCACGACGCCCACGATGACCAGGGCTGCGATGACGTACGGCATCAGAGGTTCCTCTCCAGGAGAAGGTCGGCGAGGTCGTCGAAGAGCACCAGAACGGCGGCGAGCACCGCGGCGGCGACCAGCGCCAGCGCGACCCCGGCGAGTTCGACGCGCCCGCCCGGCATCGCCCAGCCGGTGACCGCGACCGCGATCAGGAGCAGGTTGCGCACGACCTGGGTCCGGCTCAGCGGGGCGGCGGTGACGCCGAAGCACCGGCAGGTGGCGGCGGAGCCGCGGCGCAGGGCCAGCAGGATCGCGGCGGCGAAGGCCGCCGACAGCGCGGCGGCCAGCACGAATCCCGCGCGCTCGCCCGTGGCGAGCAGCGCCACGGCGGCGCTCTCACCGGCCAGTACGGCCACCGCGACCGGCGCGGCGGGCAGTCCGGGAGCCAGACCGGGGACGGAGGACACGAAGGCGCGCCAGCCGGTGGCCTTGCCCGCCAGCGCGGCCAGGAAGACGAGGCAGAGCACGGCCCTGCAGCCCAGCTCTATGTACGGCATGGCACTCCTGCGCAGGTGGGGTCCGCCCACGCCCCTCGCGGAGGGGTCGTGGGCGGGGTGTGGAGGGTCAGCAGCACTCGTAGCAGGACACGTAGGTCGTGCAGTCCGGCCGCACGCAGGTGTACGCGGTGTGGTCGAGCCAGTGGTAGCACCAGCACTCGTAGGGGCACCCCCTGGCGTCCGCGGTGCTGGCGGGCAGCAGGGCGCCGAGCATACGGTCGCCCAACGCCTTGAGTGTGCGAGTCATCCGACCTCCTGGGTGAGAGGGGCTGTATTCGCCTGATCATCACCATCGGGTCAGGGGAGGGGCAATCCTTTCGGACCGCCACCGAAATGCGACAAATCAGGCGCTGTATTCGAGGAGTTCGTGCCCCAGCGAGGTGAGCACGTGCCGCACCGCCCGTCCCTCGCGGTAGGTGTTCACGAGCCCCGCCAGCCGCAACGCCGTCACGTGCTCGGACACCGTCGAGGCGCTCACCGCCAGCGACCTGGCCAGCTCGCCGGTCGCCGACCCGCCGCCGATCGAGCGCAGGACCCTGGCGCGGGCCTGCCCGACGACCTGGGCCAGGGCGTCCACCGACACCGGGTGCCGGGTGCCCTCGTCGCTGACCGGATAGGCGATGACGGCCCTGCGGTCGCCGCGGGGCGGCGACAGCGCGAGAAAGCAGCGGCTGGCGCACATCAGCGGCGAGAACGCCACGCCCCCGTCACCGAGCTCCACCGGTGACGGGCACATGTCCGACGTGTCGATCTGCAGGGCGCAGCCGTACCAGCTCAGCCTGGGGGTGAGTCTGGGCAGCGTACGGCCGAAGCCTCGTACGCAGATCAGCTCGGAGTATCGGTTCACGTGCGCGCTCAGGCGGCGGTGTATCGCGTCCCATTCCGGGGCCACGCAGCTGACGTAGAAGGCGCGCAGCGCGTCGGCGACGTCGCGGAGACCGGGTTGGACGTCGAGTTCGTCGTTGAGTGTGCCTGCTCCGGACGGCAGTGGCAGGTCGGCCCAGAGGAAGCCGGACACGCTGTGCGGCGCGTGGTGGACGCGTCGTACGAACGGCATGGCTCTGGCGGGCGTCCTGCGCGCCAGGTCCCGCCACGGTGATCCGGGTATGGCGAAACCGGGATGATGCAGGCACAGGGCGGCGAACAGGGTGTGGTGCAGGGGGGAGATGATGAAGGTCGTCGTGGCCAGTCCTGCGGCAGAAAAGACCAGACGCATATCCCAGCCCCGTTGTCAGGAAATGTCCGGACATAATGGAGTATGAGGCTGTTAGGACGTACTAACAAGGGTGCGTAGGACGACCCCCAGAACGCGGTCAGCTGGTACAAGTCCCCATAATCTCGAATCCGCGCTGACCTCCCCGTCGCCCAGCACCACGAGCTTTCCGGGCGGGACCGTCGAGGGCAGCCCGGGGCACTCCGGCGGCACCGGTTCACCCGGCAGCGCCGCGACCCGCTTGACCACCCACTCGGCGGACGTGACCTCGGGCAGCGGCCCCTCGCGCCACCGCATCCCCGGCCCGATCGCCTCAAGCACCACGATCTGCCCGCGTCTGACCGCCTTGCCGCGCAGCACCAGCAACCGGTCGCCGGGCCGCAACGCCGGCACCATGCTCTCCCCGCGTACCGTCACCACCGCCAGCCGGCGCCTGGCCAGGAACACGACAATGACCAGCAGGGCGGCGAATGCGGCGATCACGGGCATGGCGTGAGCGTAAGCGTCCGACCTGTGGGGCTCAAGGATTGCGGGTGCAGAACCCTCCTCCGCTTGCGCGGGGGCCTGCTCGGGACGGCCGAGGTCATGGCGTCGCGTGCCTGGGCTGCCGCTGTGGAGGAGCATCTTCAAGGAGGCGGAGCTGCTTCGGCGTCAGGTACCGCGCGACGGCTTTCGTGTCGCAGAGTGACGCCCTGTTCATGTGGGGATGGCGTCGACGAACGCCTTGTTCCGACGGCTCTTCGGCGCGGAGGCTCGAAGAGCCGGCATCGCGGTGGTGATCCGCCTAGTCGGGGGAGCGCAAGAGCATTGCCTCCACCTCGGCGCCGGCGTCGGCCGTGCAGACGTACGTGGGTCTACCGGTCGCCGGATCAACGTAGTACAGGCTCGCGCGCTTGCCGCATCTTGAGCACCAGGCGTCAGGCCCGCCACCGAGCTCGGCCAGGCCGACCTTGATCTCTGGGATAACAAAAGCCATGGGGGAAGCGTAGGTCGGCGTGGTCAGGACTTCCGTGGTGACAGCGCGTCTTGCGGAATCCATGCCCGCAGATTGTTCGACACGGGAGGTGACGGGCCCGCCGGTGGTGACCAGGACCCGGGAGAACTGGTCGAGGCGACACGGCCTTCGCCGGAGCAAGCGGATGCTAACGGCGCAGCAGCAGGCGCAGCAGGCGCAGCGCACGGGATCGGCGTCCGGAGTCGGCCGAGAACATGTAGATGACGGCGGGGAGTGTCAGCAACGCGGCGCTTGCCACGACCAGTGCGACGAGGTGGGGCAGCATCATCATGGAGCTTCCCTTCTGGAGTTCGGCATCACCCCGGCCGACGCCGAGGGTGCGATTTCAGGATGCGGCGTGCCGAATAGCCGTTGACGATCCGTGCCAAGGTCTTACGCGATCCGATGAACCCGTACGTCGGCTGACAGAACCTGACAACCCAGCCCAGGTGACGCTGTGGGGAGATGTGCCACATGTGGTTTACGTTCTCGAGAATTCTGGAATCTTGACATCACCATGTCTCCGCAAGCCCCTCTGCCGGAGGATCCCCTGGCCGTTCTACGTGAGCGCCTGCGGGACCTGCATCTGCACGCAGGCGAGCCCAGCAGCCGGACTCTGGCGAAGCAGACGGGAGCGATGAGCCACTCCACCGCGCACGGTGTGATCCGCTGCGTCAACCTGCCTCGATGGGGCAATTTGGAGCTCGTGGTCGAGGCGTTGAAGGGCGACGTCACCGAGTTCAAAGCTCTGTGGATCGCCGCCCACAATATGCGCGCCCAGAGCAATAGCCTTCTGGATTCCGGGGCCGAGCCCACGGCCCGGAACGAAGACGCTCAAGGGCCGGCCCTCGATCTCCTGCATGAGCAGGAGGATTTGTATCGGCCGGAGGAGGGATCGCCGGCACAAGGTCACTCCGGCGCCGTCTGGTCGGTGGCCTTCCATCCGAACGGGCACATCCTCGCAAGCGGCGGCGGCGACGGAACCGTGCGGCTGTGGGACACCGTGACGGGGAAGCCGTGGCGGGAGCCTTTGTCAGGCCATGCAGGTGCCGTCGTGGCTGTGGCCTTCCATCCCGACGGGGATCTGGTGGCCAGTGGTGGAAGCGACAAGACGATCCGCCTGTGGCATCTTGACGGCCTGAAACCAGCGAGGGAACCGCTGTACGGCCATACCGGCAGTGTTTGGTCGGTGGTCTTTCACCCGAACGGGCACATCCTTGCCAGCGGTGGCATAGACGGGACCGTGCGGTTGTGGGACACCAAAACTGGAAGGCCGTTGAAGGGGCCTCTGATCAACCTCGACGGCGCCGGCTGGGCCCTCGCCTTCAACGTCGACGGACACCTGCTGGCGAATGGCGGGGACGACGGCATGGTGCGCTTGTGGAAGGCGACGTCCGGGCAGGCGGCAAGTGAGCCTTTGGCGGGTCACAACGGCGCAGTCGTGACGGTGGCCTTTCATCCGGACGGGCACTTGCTGGCCAGCGGCGGCGACGACGAAACGGTGCGGTTGTGGGATCCCCTGTCCGGGCGCGCCATGGCCGGTCCGTTCATCGGCCATATCGGCCCGGTCCGGTCGGTGGCCTTCCACCCGGGAGCGGACTTGGTGGCCAGCGCCGGCGATGATGGATTGGTCCGGTTGTGGCATGTCGATTCCGGGAAGCAAGTGGGGCGGCCTCTCGGCGGCCATACAGGTCCGGTCCGGGCCGTCGCTTTCCACCCCCACGGCCATCTGCTCGCCACCGCAGGTGCCGACAGGAAGGTGCGGTTGTGGAAGAGCACCCAACCGCCCGACCACCAAGCGCTGTACCGGCGCATCGACAATTTGCATGCTCGAATACGCACGTTGAATTCGTAGAGGTGGCGGCGAAGTCGCGACAGGCCGTTGTCGTCGAGGAGTCGGCGTAGAAATGGAAGCCTCGATCGCGTCCGGCAACCGCAGCGTGACCTCGGGTTCGCTCATCGCGCCACCCTGACCTCAGCACACCGGCTTGCGGTATCGGGAGAGGCGGAGTTCGAAGCCGACGTCTCGGCCGGAGGGTGAGAGCGCGATCCCGCCGCTGGTTGCGGCGTTCCAGAGCCATGGCTTCACGTACCGGAGAGGGGACTGCTCCGGCTCGACGCAGATGGCTTCTCGTAGGGTCATGCGGAGACGTTGGAGCAGGTCCAGGTCTGCCGTCGGGTGGTTCACAGCCCGCTGCCGTCCGTCGTGGGCGGTGGCCTCGGCCAACGCCATGGCGATGTCCTCGATGGCCGGCGGCTCGTCCTTTGGCGTACCGACTCGCTGAGCCCGCCAGTCGGACCAGTTCGATCCGATGCTCTCCAGTGCCTGAAGCAGCATGGTGAGGACCTGACGTTCCGTGTCCGTGCCGTTGCCCCACACCTCGCGCAACAGCGGAAAGATCTGGGCCCAGGTGACGTGCGCGAACCTGATGTCGTCCTGGCCGGCTGGCGGCGTGAAGGTGAAGGGCGGTGTCAAGTAGGTGAGATCCACGCTCAGACCGGGATGGTGATGGCCGGCGAGAGCATAGTACGAGGTGAGTTGACCGCGCCGGTGGCTCGACGTCTCCGTCTTCAACTCGATCATCCAGAGACGATCGGCCCACAGTACGGCGTAATCGGGTGCCCCGCCCTGCTCGTCGTCGTGCCTCGGGCGCAGTTCGAACTCGTCCACGAAGAGCGGTTGGGTGTGCCGGCCGCTCTGACCGAACGACAACTCGTCCAGCGATCGCAGGAACCGGGTTCCGTGAGGCGAAGGCCGGGAGCGGCTGTTCCACGGGGGATGGGGGCCGCCCACGATGAGCATGGTCAGGAGACGCTGGCAGTATTCCTCCCTGCCCAGCCGTAGGCGTCCTAACAGGTGAAGAGGGTCTTCCGACATCACGGCTCCAGGGATTCGATGACGGCGTAGCCGGACATTCGTGACCTCGTCACTGTTCGCTGAAGAAGTCTCGTAGGGCCTGGGCTACGACGAGTGGGGATCCGTCGTCCTCCGGGCCTGAGTGTCCGACTCCTGGCAGGTCGAGATGTCGGGCGCGGGGCAGCGTCTCGGACAGTTTCCGGAGTGCCAGGCGCAGGTAGTCGGCGCTCTTCGTGCCGCCGAGGAGCAGGACCCGCGCATCGAGCGTCGCGTAGTCCGTGATCGTGTCGGCCATCTCCCTGACCACCTGCATGTCGTAGTGCTGCGTCGGGATGAGCGCTTTGACCGGCACCTCGTCGGCGGGCCCATCGCCCTGCAACCGCGCGCCGATCGCCAGGAGCGGTACGAGGGCGAAGCGGGGGATCCTGCTGAACAGCGACGGTTCGGCGTCCAGCCCCTTCAGTGCGGTGACCAGCGCTGATGCGCTCTTTCCCGCGGCTACCTCGTGGTCGTAGCGCGGCACCCAGTCCATCGGCGCCGAGCCGTCGATGGACAGCGGGGGCTCATACAGGGCGAGCCGGTCAAGGGCGGGCGTGGTCAGGGCCGTACGCAGGACGACGAGCGCGCCCGAGCTCAGACCGAAGATCTGCGACGCGCCGGTCGCCGTGACGAGCGCCTGCAGGTCTTCGACCTCCCGCATGACGCTGAAGTCGGCCCCGTGCGGGCCGCTCAGCCCGCGTCCGCGCCGGTCGGGCACATAGACGGTGAAGTCTGTCGACAGGGCGGCGGCGAGCTTCGTGAAGTGCTGCGACGCCTGCATCGCGCCGTGGACGAGGATCAGCCCGGGGCCGCGGCCACGGCGGCGATAGCCGATCGTGGTTCCGTCGGCAGAAAGAACCTGATCGTGCAGGATGCGCGGCTCATTCCTCATCGCGCCTCGCCCCCGGCCGGGACGAACCTGTGCGCCGCCCGCTTGCCGGCCTCCACTGCCGCGTTCCCGCGTTCCAGCAGGTCGCGCTGGTATTCCGTCAGAGCCGGGATCAGCTCCCGTCGGCCCTGATCGACCTCGGTCAGGCGGGCGCTCAGCCGTACGGCGTCCAGCAGTGCGGTGTTGGCGCCGTTGCCGCCGCTGGCCAGCGTCAGGTGGGCCGCGTCGCCCAGCAGCGTGACCCGGCCCACCGGCCACGACGGCATCGGACGGTCGTGGACCTTGGAGCGGCCCGCGCCGCTCAGGTCGGCGCCGCGTACCAGGTCCCGCAGGTCGGGATGCCAGTCTTCGATGAGCTCCAGCACCAGGTCGCGAGCGTCCCCCCGGTCCGGTGTGGCGGTCGCCGGATGGTCCGGCGGCAGGAGCAGCACCCATCGCACGTAGCTTTCCCGGCGGGGCATGGGCAGGTCGGGTACGAGTTCGGCGGCGGCCTCGCCGGGCTCCCTGTCGAACTGCATGCGTCCCAGCATCAGCGTGATCCCCGGCCCCTTGACCATCGTGCCGCGTCCTGGCACGAGCTCCAGGAAGCGGTCGGTGGCCGGGGTACGGCCCATCGCCCCGCACAGGTCGGCGTCGATGAGCCGGACCTCGGGCACCAGCCGGCGCCGCACCGCGGAGTTGCCGCCGTCGGCTCCGACCAGCACGTCGCCCGTGGCCCGCGTGCCGTCGGAGAAGTGCGCGGTGACGGTTCCGTCCGTCTCTTCGGTGTGGTCCTTCAGGCGTTTGCCGAAGGCGACCCGGCCGTCCAGGTCGCCGAGCAGGACCTGCCGCAGCACCTGCCGGTCGAAGGCCCTGGCCTCCTCCGGTCCGGGCAGGTCGCTGCCGAGCAGCGTGAGCCGGTGGTCGAACAGCAGCCCCGGCCCGGTCAGGCCGCCGCTGGTGGCTTCGGCCAGTTGGTACAGCCGGGGCGGCAGGACGGCGCGTAAGGCCGCCAACGCGGGCGGCGCGAGTCCGATCCGGTAGCCCTGAGCCCGCTCGCCGGTGCCGTCGTCGGCTTCGTACACGTTCACGTCGAGGCCGGCGCGCATGAGGGCGTGCGCGAGCGTCAGCCCGCCGAGCCCTGCGCCGATCACCAGGACACGTGTCATCTTGGTCCTCCGTTCACAGGTGAACAACGTTCACGTGTACATTGTTCACGTAGCTCGGGCAGGACTGTCAACCCCGATTTCAGGAGGACACGATGGGGCAGCGGCGCACCGAGGTGCTGCAGGCGGCGATCGGACTGCTCGACGAGGTAGGCCTCGACGCGCTCACCATGCGGCTGCTGGCGAGCCGGCTCGGGGTGCGGGCGAGCGCCCTCTACCGGCACTACCCCAGCAAGCAGGCCCTGCTGGACGCCATGGTCGCGCACCTGGTCAGCGTGGCGGACGACGTCGCGCCGCTCGCCGACGCCCCCTGGGACGAGCTGTTGCGCGGCGTGGCGTCCGGCGTGCGCGACATCATGCTGGCCCACCGCGACGGCGCCCGTCTCATATCCGGTTTCCAGCACCCGGGCGACGAGGCGGTCAGCACCTTCGAACGTCTCATCGCGGCCCTGGTCGCCGCGGGGATCCCCGCTGACGTCGCCGCCGTCGCCGTGGACACCGTCCTGGCCTACGCCAACGGCTACACGATCGAGGAACAGAACCGCAAGACGGGAGCCGACGGCTGGCCCAGAGAGCATCGGGACCGCGCTTTCCAGGCCGGCCTCGACCTGATCGTCTCCGGCGTCAGAGGAACCCTGGCGCAGTGACGTGACGACGCCCTGTCGCCTGCGCCCGGTGATGGCCGGAACCCGGTCAGGCCCTCGACCGTGGTGTGCTCGCCGTAGGTGCCGTCCCCCTTCGAGGGATCAAGGATTGCCGGGGTACACGTACCCTTCTTCGGCGATCTCCTCCAGTCTCTCGTCCCCGATCACCGCTTCCACGGCGTCGCCCAGGAGCCCCCGCCACTTGGCCAGACGCTGGAACAGCTCACGGTCGACCATGTAGTCCACCAGGATCTGCGGGCTCGCGTCGGCGAAGGCGATCCTGGAGCGGATCCGGTCGAGCGACACGACGAACTCGTTCAGATCGCTGAAGAGCTCGATCGCGTCCGGGAGCCGCAGCGTCACCTCGGATTCACTCATCGCACCACCTTGACGTCCGAGGTCTGAGTATCTCCTGTCGTGTGCGTCCAGTGACGTACACGACAGGGGATCACGTGCTCAGCGCCAGTGGCTCCTCCTTG
>NZ_JBEYTJ010000012.1:159472-247722 GCF_040642995.1 Nonomuraea sp. NPDC047529
CCTGCCCCGCCCGGGCCCCCCCCCTCCCCACCAGACAAACACTAACCCCCCCACCTTCACGCCTGTGGTTTCTTTACCTGTTGGTGGGGCCCCCCACCCCCCCCCACGACAGGGGATCACGTGCTCCGCGCCAGTGGCTCCTCCTTGGTCTCCGCGTCGATCGCGACGTTGCCGCCGGACAGGATCGCGACCACCGGGCCCGGTGGCAGGTGTGCCTGGTGGGTGAGGTAGGCGGCTGTGGCGGTCGCGCCGCTGGGTTCGGCGCGTTCGCCCAGCTCGCGCCAGAGCAGGTCGGCGGCGGTGTCGATGGCGTCCTCGGGCACGGTGAGCATGTCGTCCACGTGACGGTGGATGTGTTCCCAGGCCAGGGCGCCCAGTACCGGGGCGCGCAGGCCGTCGGCTCGTGTGCGGTAGGTCAGTTCCACCGGCCATGCGGTCCGCGTGCCCGTCCGGAAGCTGGCCGCACCGTCGGCGGCCAGTTCGGGTTCGACGCCGATCACCCGGATGGTCGGGTCGGCGGCCTTGACCGCCACCGCGATCCCGGCCAGCAGGCCGCCGTTGCAGACGGGCACCAGTACGGTCCCCGCGTCCGGCAGGTCCAGGCAGAGTTCGGTCCCGGCGGTGCCGTGCCCGGCGATGACGTCGTACGCGTCGGAGCCGACGACCGTCGCGCCGAACCGGTCGGCCAGGGCGAGGCACGCCTCCTCCCGCAGGGCGGGCGGCACGATCACCACCTCGCCGCCGAGCCGGCGGGCGGCGCGCACCTTCAGGTCCGGGGCCGTGTCGGGCAGGACGACGGTCGCCCGCACCCCGTGTTCGGCGGCGGCGTACGCGATGGCCTGGGCGTGGTTGCCCGACGACTGGACGATCACGTGCCGGACGCCGTGTCCGGCCAGCCGGCCCACGGCGTTGACCGCGCCGCGCACCTTGAACGAGCGGGTCGGCTGGCGGTTCTCCGGCTTGACCCAGAGCCGTTCGCCGGGCACCCGCAGCAGCGGCGTGCGCCGGACGTACGGCGCGATGCGGTCACCGGCGGCCCGGACGTCGGCCGCGGTGACAAGCCCGGTGACAAGCCCGGTGCCGGGCCCGGTGTCGAGCCCGGTGACAAGCCCGGTGTGAGTCGTGCCGTCCGCGCCTTCCGTGGGTTCCGGGTTCATGCGCTCAGCACCCTCTCCTGGATGGCGTCCAGGTCGGCCGCGGCCTCCGACGGCGGGGCGGCGTCCGGGACGAGGTCCTCCAGGTGATGCAGCGGCCGGTGCCGCAGCCCCACCAAGCCCCACAGCACCAGGAACACGCCGCTGGCGAGCAGCACGACCCCCGCGCCCCCGCCGGGCCCGCCGGCGAACCGTCCGGCCCATTCCGCCAGCGGTCCGGCGGCGAGGAAGCCGATCGGCTGCATGGCCGTGGCGATCATGATGTTCACCGCGAGCACCCGTCCCTGCAGCTCCGGACCCACCTTGACCTGGATGATGGACAGCCAGTGCGCGTTGCCGATGCTCATGCACGCCAGCCGGACGAACAACCCGGCCGCGACCAGCCACACGACCGGCCACACGCCCATCAGCACCACGCCGAGCCCGGATCCGACGACGAAACCGATCATCCCGGTGGCCCGTCGCCGGGTGCCGCCCCACACCAGCACCACGCCGGTGCCCACGGCCGCGCCGACGCCGCCGACGGCGGTCACCAGGCCCAGGTCCGCGGAGGTGCCGATGGCCAGCACGACGGGGGTGACGAGCACCCACATCAGCGCGGTGCAGAAGTTCACGACCGCGAAGTAGAGCGCCATCACCATCAGCGGACGCCGCCTGCGCAGGAACCGCCACCCGCCGGTGAGCGCCGCCGTGAACGTCTCCTCGCGCCGGTGGAACAGCCGGTCGGGGAAGCGCACCAGCAGCAGCGTCAGCACGCCGATCGCGAACGTGGCCACGTCCACGGCCACCACCGCCGACAACCCGAACAGGCCGATCAGCGCGCCGCCCGCGAGCGGCGCGACCACGTTGCCCGCGCCGAAGCCCACGTTCGCCAGCGCGTTGGCCTGCGGCAGGTACGGTTTCGGCACCAGTTGCGCGATCGCCGCCAGCCACGCGGGCTGCTGGAACGCCGACACGACGGAGGTCACGCCCACGATGAGGCAGACGTTCCAGAACTCCAGCCGCCCGGTGGTCAGCAGCAGCACCAGCGCCACCATGGACAACCCGGACAGCGCGTCGCAGGCCAGCATGATCCTGCGCCGGTCCACCCGGTCGGCCAGCGCGCCGCCCAGCGGGGTGAGCAGCACGGCCGGGATCTGCGCCAGCATCGTGACCAGCGCCAGGTCCAGGATCTCGCCGCTGCGCTGGTAGGCCCACACGCCGAGCGCGAACGAGCTCAGCGCCGTGCCCAGCGCCGAGACGATCTGCCCGCCCGCGACCGTGTAGAAGGGCCGCAGCCTGGCGCGTTCGGGCGGACGCACCGGGTCGGGCAGCGTCCCGGCCGCCCAGCGGGTCAGGTGCGCCAGCACCAGGGCGGCCAGCGGCTCGGCCTGGTGACGCAGGAAGTAGTGCCCGGCCCTGGGCAGCACGGCCCGCTCCACCCGCGGCGCGAACGCCGCCCATTCGGTGTGGCGCTCCTCGTGCAGCTCGGTGGCGCGGTCGCGTTCCCCGACCAGGCTCAGGATCGGGGCGCGCAGCGGCGCGCCCTCGCCGGCCAGCTCCTGGCCGAACCACTCCTGCGCCTGGTCGGCGTCGTGCCGCATGGCGCGTACGGCGGTGCGCTTGGCGGCCTCGTCCATGTCGTCGAGCAGCCCGCCGGAGGCGCGCAGCGCGTCCCGGAACATCCGGTCGGACACCCAGCGGTCGCCGCCGAACAGCCGCCTGACCGGACCGGGCAGCCGTGCCGCCGGGAAGCTCGCGGCGGCGATCACGCCCAGCACGGGCACGCCGTCCGCCTCCAGCCGGCGTGCCAGCGCGACGGCGGTCGCGGAGCCCACGCAGTGGCCGTAGACCGCGACGGGACCCGACGCGGTCGCGGCCACCTCGGCGGCCAGCACGTCCACGAGCTGCTCCAGCGGGAGCGGCGGCTCGTCCGGGCGGGCGGGGTCGTGGCCGGGCAGTTCGGCGGAGAGCACCTCGACCCGGTCGCCCAGCGCCTGGGCCAGCGGCTGGTACACCGCCGCCGACCCGCCGCCGTACGGCACGCAGACCAGCGTGAACTCGCCGGCCCGGCCGCCGCCCAGGCGGTGCAGCAGCCCGCCGGTGTCCTCGCGGCCCAGGAACGCGGCCAGCTCGGCCACGGCGGGCCGGGTGAACAGGTCGATCACCCGCAGCCCGCGGCCGATCTCCTTGACCGCGCGCACCGCGGCGAACGAGTCGCCGCCGAGGGCGAAGAAGTCGTCGCCCGCACCCACCCGTTCCACGCCGAGCACCCGGGCGAAGGCCCCGGCGACCAGCTCCTCGTTCGGCGTCGAGGGCGCCGCGTACGCGGCCTGCCCGGCCACCGGCTCGGGCAGCGCGGCCCGGTCGATCTTCCCGTTCGGATTGAGCGGCAGCCGGTCCAGGGCCATGACGTGCGCCGGCACCATGTAGTCGGGCAGCCGCTCGCGCAGCGCCGACCGTACGGACGCGGCCTCCACGGTCGCGGGCGTCACCCACGCGGCGAGCTGCCTGGCCTTCCCCTCGCCGACAGGCAGCACCACGGCCTCGGCGACCTGGGGCAGCGCCCGCAGCGCGGTGGTGACCTCGCCCAGCTCGACCCGGTAGCCGCGCACCTTGACCTGGTCGTCCACCCGGCCGCGGAACTCGATCCGCGCGTCGGAGGTGACGCGCAGCAGGTCGCCGCTGCGGTAGCAGCGTCCCTCGGCGGTCAGCGGGTCGGGGACGAACCGCTCGGCGGTCAGCTCGGGCCGGCCGATGTAGCCGCGGGTGACGCCGGGGCCGCCGACCACCAGCTCGCCGGGCACGCCGGGCGGCACCGGCCGTAGTGCGGCGTCCACGAGGTGCCCGTACACGCCGGGCAGCGGACGGCCCAGCGGCACGATGCCGGTCCGCCGGTCGGCGGGGATCTCCTCGGTGTCGCAGACCAGGCAGATCATCGTGGACTCGGTGTGGCCGTAGTGGCTCTGGATCCGCAGTCCGGGCCGGGCGGCCCGGGCCCGCTCCACCAGGTCCCACGGGCAGGCCTCGCCCGCCAGGATCAGCAGCTCGCGCGGCAGCACGGCGGCCAGGTCGCCGCCCGAGGCCAGCAGCTCCAGGTGGCTCGGGACGCACTTGACGACGTCCACCCGGTGCTCGGCCAGGTATCCGGCGAACGCGGCCGGGTCCATGGCGGTCTCGCGGGGGACCAGGTGCACCGTCCCGCCCGTGGTCAGCGCGCCGAACACGCAGGTCAGGCCGAAGTCGGCGGCGGGCGTGGAGACCACCGCGAACGACCCGCCGGGCACGCCGATGCGCGGCAGCATGCCGCCCAGGTAGTTCAGGACGCCGCCGTGCTCGGCGGCCACCGCCTTGGGCGTGCCGGTGGACCCCGACGTGAAGATCACGTGGTGCAGATGCTCCGGCAGCACCTCGACCCGGGGGCGGGTGTCCGGCAGGGACGGCGGCCGGTCGAGCGCCAGCACCCGCCGGCCGTCCCCGATCAGCGGCGCGAACTCGCTCACCGTCACAACGGCCCGCACCCCGGCGGCCTCCAGCATCGCGGCGATCCGCGCCGCCGGGTACGCCGGGTCCATCGGCAGGTACCCGCCGCCCGACTTCTGGATGCCGAACAACGCGCACGCCAGGTCCGCGCCCGGCTCCAGCAGCACGCCGACCGGCTCGTCGGCGCCCACCCCGGCCTCCAGCAGCCAGCGCGCGATCCGGTTCGCGGACGCCTCCAGCTCCGCGTACGTCAGGGCGCGGTCGGCGCCCACCACGGCCGGCGCGCCGGGCGTCTCGTCCACCCAGCGCTCGATCAGGTGGTGCACCGCCCCGGCGGGCGGCTCGGGCGGCGGCCCGCCGTCCACGGCGGGGCCGGTCACCGGCTCCAGCGGCACCGCCCCCACCGGCGCGTCCAGGTCGGCGAGCAGCCCGTCGAGCAGGGCCGCGTACCAGCGGGTCAGCTTGGCGGCGGTGCCCGGCTCGAACAGGTCGGTCCGGTAGGCGAGCCCGCCGCGCAGCGGCGCGCCCGGCCCGTCGTCGACGACGTGCCAGCTCAGGTCGAACTTGGTGGTCAGCTCCGGCAGGTGGATCTCGGACGCCTCCAGGCCGGGCAGCTCCGGCCCGGCCCCGCCGGGGATGTAGTTGAGCATCACCTGGAACAGCGGCGTGGCCGCCAGGTTCCGCTCCGGCCGCAGCCGGTCCACCACCCGGTCGAACGGCGTGCCCGCGTGCGCGAGCGCGCCCAGCGCGGACTCCCGCGCGCGGGCCAGCAGGTCGCGCCCGGTCGGGTCGCCGCCCACGTCGGTCCGCACGACGACGGTGTTGAGGAAGCAGCCCACCACGCCTTCGGTGTCCGGGTGGTCGCGGCCGGAGACCGGCACGCCGACCGCGACGTCCGCAGTGGCCGACAGCCGGGCCAGCAGCGCCTGCAGCCCGGCCAGCAGCACGATGAACGGCGTGGACCGGTAGGCGGCGGCCACCGCCCTGATCCGCTCGCTCAGCCCGGCCGGCAGCTCCAGGTCGAGCGCGGCCCCGCCCGGGTCGGGCACCGCGGGACGCGGCCGGTCGGTGGGCAGGTCGAGCACCGGCGGCAGGCCGTCCAGGTGCCCGGCCCACCAGTCCAGGTCGGCCGGGTCGGGGACGGGGGACACCTCGGCGTACTGCGCCGGCGGCGGGTCGAGCGGCGGGCGCAGGCCGAGGCGGGCGGCGTACAGGCCGGACAGTTCCGACAGCAGCAGCCCGCGCGTCCAGGCGTCGGTGGCGATGTGGTGGAAGGTGAGCGAGAGCACGTGCTCGTCGTCGGCCCCAGGCTCGCCGACGGTGAGCAGCACCGCCCGCATCGGCGGCTCGCGGTCCAGCGCGAACGGCGTCGCCAGGTGCGCGGCCAGCACGTCCTCGACCTCCGAGCGGTCCACGCGCGTGGTGGACACGGGCACCTCGGCGGCGTCCCGGACCACGATCACCGGCTCGGGGCCGGAGTCGTCGACCACGCCGCGCAGCACGTGGTGCCGCTCGGCCAGGTCGCGTACGGCGTCGAGCAGGGCGTCCGCCCGCAGCGGGCCGCGCAGCCGCAGCGCCACCGGCACGTTGTAGGCGCTGCTGTCCGGTTCGAGCTGGGCCAGGAACCACAGCCTGGCCTGCACGCCGGACAGCGGCACCGGCCCGTCCGCCGGCGCGCGCCGCACGCGAACGGCGTCCGCCGGACGGGGGAGCGCGGCGGCCAGGTCGGCCAGCACCGGGTGCTCGAACAGCAGCCGCACCGGCACCGCCGCGCCCAGCCGCTCCCGCAGCCGCCCGGCCACCCGGGTCGCCGCGAACGAGTGTCCGCCGAGGGCGAAGAAGTCGTCGTCCGCCCAGACCTTGGGGAGCCCGAGCACGTCGGCCCAGACCTCGCCCACCAGGCGCTCCCCCGCGGTGCCCAGCGGCACCCGCACCGCGGGCCCCGCCTCGGGCACGGGCAGCGCCGCCCGGTCCACCTTGCCGTTCGGGGTGAGCGGCAGCGCCGCCAGCACGCCGATCGCGGCCGGCACCATGTAGTCGGGCAGCCGCTCGCGCAGCGCCGCCCGCACCTCTGGCACGTCCACCGTGGCCATCGCGGCCGGCGTCACCCAGGCGGCCAGGCGCCGCTCCAGGCCCTCGCCGACCGGCTGCACGTACGCCTCCGCGACCTGCGGCAGGGCCCGCAGAGCCGCGGCGACCTCGCCCAGCTCGACGCGGAAGCCGCGCACCTTCACCTGGTCGTCGATCCGCCCCAGGAACTCGACCAGCCCGTCCCCGGTCATCCGGACGCGGTCGCCGGTGCGGTACCAGCCGCCGGTGAAACGTTCCGCGGTGAGGTCGGGGCGGCCCAGGTAGCCGCGGGCCACGCTGGGCCCGCCGATCCACAGCTCACCGGGCACGCCGGGCGGCAGCGCCCGTCCGGACGGGTCGGCCACCCGGCACAGCACGTCGGCCAGCGGCCGGCCCAGCGGCGCCCGGCCCGGGCCCAGCCCGGCCAGGGCCTCGGCCGCGTCGCAGGCCAGCACCGAGACCGTGGTCTCGGTGGGGCCGTAGTGGATCTGCACCTCCAGGTCCGGCCGCGCCTCCCGGACTCGCGCCACCAGGTCCGCCGGCACCGCCTCGCCGGCCAGGATCAGCAGCTTCCCGGGTAACGCGGCCGTGCCGAGGAGTTCGAGCTGGCTGGGCACCATCTTGATCGCGTCCACCGGGTGCGCCGCCAGGCGGGCGGCGAACGCGGCCGGGTCGGTGGCCGTCTCGTGGTCGATCAGGTGGAGGGTGGCGCCCGTGGTCAGCGCGCACCACACGTTCGTCATGCCGAGGTCGGCGGCGGCGGTGGAGACCAGCGCGAACGACGTCATCCCGGCGGGGACGACCTCGGCCACCGCGCCGAGGTAGTGCGTGATGTGCCGGTGCTCGACCGCGACGCCCGAACGCCGGCCCGTCGAGCCCGACGTGTATTTCAAGAAAGCCAGGTGCTCCGGCCGCACCGCCAGGCCGGGACGCTCGCCGGCCGCCTCCGCCGCGGCGGCGAGCTCGGCGTCCGTGAGCACGAACCGCGCACCGGCGTCGGCGATCACCGCCCGGTTGCGCCGCTCCGGATAGACCGGGTCGAGCGGCAGGTAGGCCGCCCCCGCCTTGAGCACGCCGAGCATGGCGACCACCAGCTCGGGACGCCGCTCCAGCAGCACCCCGACCGGCTCCTCCGGACGCACCCCGCTCGCCAGCAGCCAATGGGCCACCTGGTTGGCGCGGCGGTCCAGCTCCGCGTAGCTGAGCGAGCCGACGGCGACCGCGTCCGGGCGGGCGTCGGCCACCCGCTCGACCAGCGTGTGCAGCGGCACGTCCACCGGCAGCGCGGCGTCCCGGCCGCGCAGGTCGTCGCCGGCCGGCAGCCGCACCGGCGCGGCGGGGTCGGTGAGCAGGCCGTCCAGCAGCTCCAGGTACCAGCCGGCCAGCCGGCTCACGGTGGCCTCGTCGAACAGGTCGGTGCGGTACCGCAACTCGCCCGAGAACCGGGTGCCGTCGTCGCCGAGCTCCAGGTTCAGGTCGAACTTGGCGGTCGGCGCGGGCGGCGTCCCGGCCACGACCTCCAGCCCGGGCAGCGACATCGGCGCGCCGGTCTCGTAGACGTTGAGCATCACCTGGAACAGCGGCGTGACCGCGAGGTTCCGCTCCGGCTGCAGGCGCTCCACGACCCGCTCGAACGGCGTGCCGGCGTGCGCGAACGCGTCCAGCGCCGCCGTGCGCGCCCGCGCCAGCAGCTCCGCGCCGGTCGGGTCGCCCGAGGTGTCGCCGCGCACCACCAGCGTGTTGATGAAACAGCCGACGACCCGCTCGGCGTCGGGGTGGTGGCGGCCCGCGTGCGGCACCCCGACGGCGATGTCGTCGACGCCGGACAGGCGGCTCAGCAACGCCTGCAACCCGGCCAGGAACACCATGAACGGCGACGTCCCCGCCACCGCGCGCACCTTCGCCGACAGCGCCTCGGGCACCTCCACCACGACGGCCGCCCCCTCCCACGTGGGCACGGACGGGCGCGGGCGGGCGAGCGGCAGGTCGAGCACCGGCGGCAGGCCCGCCAGGCGCCCGGCCCACCAGTCGAGGTCGGCGTCCGGCCGTCCGGCCTCCCAGGCGGCCACGTCCGCGTACTGGAGGGCCGGGGGAGCGGGGGGCGGCTCCAGGCCGAGGCGGGCGGCGTACAGGCGGGTGAGGTCGTCCAGCAGCACGCGTTCCGACCAGGCGTCGGTGGCGATGTGGTGCAGGGTGAGCGCGAGCACGCACTCCTCGTCGCCGAGCCGGAACACCGTGGCCCGCAGGGGCGGCTCGGCGTCCAGCCGGAACGGCCGCCAGGCGTGTGCGGCCAGCTCCCGGTCCAGCTCCGTCCCGTCCACATCCACCACGGGCACCGGGACGGCGGCGACGGGCCGCACGCGTCCCTCGTCGATGACGCCGCGCAGGACCCAGTGCCGTTCGGCCAGGTCCGCCACCGCGCCGGTGAGGGCGGCGACGTCCACCGGGCCGCGCAGCCGCAGCGTCAGCGGCACGTTGTAGGCGGGCGTGTCCGGTTCGAGCTGGGCCAGGAACCACAGCCGTTCCTGCGCCGGCGACAGCGGCATGTCCGCGGCCGACGTCGCCGGGATGCCGGGGGCGGCCTTCTTCTCCTTCTGCTTCAGAGCGGCGTCGATCCTGGACCGGACGAGTTCGGCGATCCGGTCCTCACGTGTCTCGGTCATCCCTCGTCCCCCTCCATCAGGTCGGCGGCCAGCAGCTCTTCGAGCGCGGCGGCGAAGTCGGCGAGCACCGGACGGTCGAACAGCAACCGCACGGGCACGGTGACCTGCAACATCTCGCGCAGGCGGGCGGCCACCCTGGTCGCGGCGAACGAGGCTCCGCCGAGGGCGAAGAAGTCGTCGCCGGCCCAGACCTCGGGCCGTTCGAGCACCTCGGCCCAGACGGCGGCCACCAGCCGCTCGGCGCCGGTGTCCGGCGCGACCCGCGCCGGGTCCGGGCCGGTGTCCGGCTCGGGCAGCGCGTGGCGGTCGACCTTGCCGCCGGGCAGTGTGGGCAGGGCGGGCAGGGCGACCCAGCGGCGCGGCACCATGTGGCCGGGCAGCCGGGACCGGGCGTGCCGCTCGATCGCGGCCAGGTCCGCCGTCTCCGGCGCGACGTAGCCGACCAGGTGGGCGTGCGCGTCCGTCCCCGCGACGGTCACGGCGGCCTCGGCCAGCTCGCGCAGCACGGCCTCGATCTCGCCCAGCTCGATCCGGTATCCGCGGACCTTCACCTGGTGGTCGCGGCGGCCATGGAACTCCAGCGTCCCGTCCGGCCGCCATCGGGCCAGGTCACCGGTGCGGTAGCAGCGGCCATCCGGCGTGAACGGGTCGGCCACGAAGGCGGTCGCGGTCAGGTCCGGACGCCCCCGATAGCCGCGGGCCACCCCGGCGCCGCCCAGCAGCAGTTCGCCGACCGCGCCCGGCGGCACCAGCCGCAGCCGCGCGTCGACCACGTACGCCCGCTCGCCCGGCATCGGCGCCCCGATCGGCACCCGGTCGCCCTCGTGCGCGCGCACCCGGTGCAGCGTCGAGGTGACGGTGGTCTCGGTGGGCCCGTAGGCGTTCCACAACTCGCCGACGCGGCGCAGGATCTGCTCGGCCAGCGCCGGGTCCAGCGCCTCCCCGCCCGCGACGGCGCGCAGCGCCGGGCCGCCCGCCCAGCCGGTTGCGATCAGCATCCGGTACGCGGTCGGCACCAGGTCGATCACCGTGGCCGCGCTCGTGCCGATCAGCTCGGCCAGCGCGTGCCCGTCGGTGGCCGTGGCCCTGTCCACCACCACCGACGTGCCGCCGGCGGTCAGCACGCTCCACAGCTCGGAGGCGGAGGCGTCGAAGCTCAGCGGCGCGACCGCGAGTTGCACGTCGGCCGGGCCGAGGCGGAGCGTCGAGATCATCCCGGCCACGAGGGCGGCCAGGCCGCCGTGGGTGACCTCGACCCCCTTGGGGGCGCCGGTGGAGCCGGAGGTGTAGGTGACGTACGCCAGGTCCTCGGAGCGCACCTCGGGCAGGTCCGCGAGCGGGCCGGCCGCGAGCCGGTCCGCGTCGAGCACCACCGGCCGGTGCCCGGCAGGGGTCGCCGGGCCGTTCGGGGCGGGCGGCGCCGGGTGGTGCGGGGCGGGCGGCGCCGGTTCGTTCGGGGTGGACGGCGGGGCTGGGTCGAAGGGGGTGTCGCCGCGGGTGAGCACCACGCGGGCGCCCGCGTCCGCGGCCAGCAGGCGCAGCCGTTCGGCCGGGTGTTCGGGGTCCAGCGGCAGGTACGCCGCCCCCGCCCGCCACACGCCCAGCAGCACCACGGGCAACATCCGGTCCCGCGGCACGTGGACGCCGACCACGTCGCCCCGCGACACCCCGTGCGCCAGCAGCCCGGCCGCGATCCGGTCGGCGCGGTCGTTCAGCTCGGCGTGGCTCAGCGCGGCGCCGTCCGGGCCGACCACCGCCGTGCCCACCGTGCCCGCCGTGCCCGCCGTGCCGGTTCTGTGGGCCGCGAGGGCCCGGGGCACCGGCGGCAGGTCGTCCGGCAGCCGCGGGCCGGCCGCGCGGGCCAGCAGCGCGGCGCGCTCGTCCGGCGTGACCGGCTCGAACGCCGCGATCAGCAGGTCCGGCTCGGCCACCGCGCGTCGCAGCAGCCACAGCAGCCGGTCCAGGTACGCCCCGGCCGCCTCCCGGCCGAGCAGCGCGACCGCGTACTCCAGGTGCAGCTCGGCGCCGGCCGCCGTGCGGTTGACGAGCACGCTGAACTCGTGCACGGCAGCGCCGGAGCCGACCTCGGTCAGCAGTTCGAGGCAGCCCGCGCGCACCGGCACCTCGGCGTGCTGCATGGCCAGCAGCACGGGGGCGCGGGGCAGGTCGGCGGGCGGCGCCTCCTGGTGGACGAGCGCCCGCGTGGTGGCCTCCCCGGCCTGCCTGACCAGGTCGCGGAAGGTCGGCTCGGCGTCCGGCCGCAGCCGCACCGGCACCGTGTCGATCAGCGGCCCGACGACCCGGGCCAGCTCCGGCCTGGCACGCCGCGCCGCGACCATGCCGACCAGCGTGTCCGGCTCCCCGGCGGCCAGGGCGACGGCGGCCACGTACACCGCGAACGGGGTCGCGCCGCACGCGCGGGCCAGCGCGGCCACGCCGTCCGTGAGCTCTTCGGGCAGCGGCCTGGTCACCCGGCACGTCGTCAGGTCGCGCGGCGGCGGCCCCGCCACCGGCGCCCCCGCCAGCTCGCCGCGCCAGAACTCCCGCAGCCGCGCGAGGTCGGGCCGTTCCTCCTGCTCGCGCACCGCCACGTCGCCGAGCTGCACCGCGGGCTCGGGAACGGGCTCGCCCGCCAGCTCGGCGGCCAGCTCGTCCATGAGCACGCCGACCGAACCGCCGTCGAAGGCGAGGTGGTCGGTCACGAGCACCAGCTCGGCCACGTCGTCCCCGACGGGGCACAGGCTCGCGCGCAGCAGCGGCACCTCGTTCGTCACGTCGAACACGTGCTCCGCCGCGGCCCGGGCCACCTTCACCGGGTCCGCGCCCGCCGGGTGCTCGACCAGCGGGACGGCGACGGGCGGGTGCACGACCGCGTACGGGACGCCGTCCTCGCCGACGGAGACCGTGCTGCGCAGGGCCTCGTGCCGGCGCAGGACCGCGTCGAGTGCCGGGCGCAGCGGCGCGCTCCCGCTCAGGCCGCGCACGCGCAGCCGGACCGACACGGTGGTGACCGGGCTGTGCGGGTGGAGCTGGCGCAACGTCCAGAACTCGCGTTGCGCGGCGGTGAGCGGGTGCCGGGTCCGGCCGGTCCGCCGCACCGGCGCCGATCCCGGCTCGCGCAGCCGCGCCGCCAGCCCGGCCGCGGTCGGCTCGGTCAGGAACGACGCCAGGGGCACGGTGTGCCCGAGCCGCCGTGACAGCTCGGTCACCACCCGGGCGGCGGCCAGCGAGTGCCCGCCCAGGTCGGCGAACCGGTCGTGCACGCCCACCTCCGGCAGGCCCAGCACGTCCGCGATCACCTCGGCCACCTGGCGCTCGTCGTCCGTGCGCGGCGCGACCGGGGCCGCGTTCCCCGTCCGGGCGGCGCCCAGCTTGGGCAGGGCCGCGCGGTCCACCTTGCCGGTGGGGCCGATCGGCAGGTCGCCGGTCACGCCGATCCTGGCCGGGACCAGGTGGTCGGGCAGGCGGTCGCGCAGCCAGTCGCGCAGGTCGGGCTCGGTCACGCCGGAGGCGGCCACGTGCGCGGCGAGGTAGGCGATGCCGTCGTCGTCGGTGTGGGCCAGCACGACCGCGCGGCGCACCGCGGGGTGGCGGTCCAGCGCCGACTCGACCTCGCCCAGCTCCACCCGGTAGCCGCGGATCTTGACCTGGTCGTCGGCGCGGCCCACGTACCGCAGCTCGCCGTCCACCCGTCGGACCAGGTCGCCGCTGCGGTAGACGCGGGCGCCGTCGGGCTCGGTGCGGAAGGCCTGCGACTCGTGGCCCAGGTAGCCGCGGGTCACGCCGGGGCCGCCGATCCACAACTCGCCGGTCTCTCCGTCCGGGACCGGCCTGCCCGCGTCGTCGCGCACGCTGAGCAGCGCGCCCGCCATCGGCTCGCCCAGCGGCGGTTCACCCTGGTGGTCGCGGGTCACCTCGAACATGGTGGAGCCGGTGGTGCACTCGGTGGGGCCGTACATGTTGAGCACCCGGCGTACGCCCGGGTTGGCGAACATGCGCGCGACCAGGGCCGCGGTCAGCCGTTCGCCGCCCGACAGCACCATGCGCACGCCGTCCGGCAGCGGCTCGCGCAGTAGCACCGACAGCGCGGACGGGACGCCGAAGACCGTGCGCACCTCGTCGCGGGCCGGCAGCGTCGGCAGCGCCAGCACGTTGTCCGCCATGATCACGGTTCCGCCGGCGAACAGCGGCGTGAAGATCTGGGTGATGGAGGCGTCGAAGCAGATGGAGGAGCCGGCCAGCATGCCGCTCAACTCCTCGGCGGTGTAGGCGGCCGCCTCCCAGCGCACCAGGTTCAGAGTGTTGCGATGCTCCACGACCACGCCCTTGGGGCGGCCGGTCGAGCCGGAGGTGTAGATGACGTACGCGGCGTCGCCCGGCTCGCCGGGCACCTCGGGCCCGGACGCGGCGGGCGTCACGTCATCGACGAGCACCGTGGCGGCGCCGGTCAGCGACGCGGTGTCGCGCCGCGCGGCCGAGGTGACCACCGCGCTCACGGCGGCGTCCTCGGCCATGAAACGTAACCGTTCCGCCGGGTAGGCCGGGTCCAGCGGGACGTAGGCCGCCCCCGCCTTCAGCACCCCGATCAGCGCGGGCACCAGCCACTCGTCGCGGTCCAGGCAGATGCCCGCCAGGTCGCCGCGTCCGACACCGCGCGCGGCCAGGGCGTGGGCGACCCCGTTGGCCCTGCGGTCGAGCTCGGCGTAGGTCAGCCGGCTCGTGCCCGCGACGACGGCGAGGCGATCGGGCGTCCGCCGGCACTGCGCCTCCAGGGCCTGGTGGAGGCGGCTGGGGGAGTCTGTGAGAGGGCGGTTCGCGCCCGTCACATCCGTAGTCATGTGTCCTCTTTCCAGCAAAGATCGAACGTGCCCGGGTGGGCGGTCTCGAACGGGCCCGCTCCTCCGGGACGGCACGCGGGCCCGGGCGAGGTCGTCGCTGGGCGCGCGGGGGTCGTGCGGGCGGCTCACTGCCGCATGGTCGGCGGGGCCGGCGGGGGCGGCGAGGAGTGTCTTCTACGGTCACCTGCTCCCTTCACCGAAGACCGGGTCCTCCGCACAGCAGCATCGGTGACCCGGCTTGCCGCTGACTTGGAACCTGCCGTGATCTTGCTTGCAGCAGGGCAACGTCGACGGCCGATCGGCTCGGGACGGCTCGGCGGGCGGCCTTCTCTCCACTGCTCCGGGGCGCCGGGACACCGTGATCCTCTCGGCCGGGGCCGTCCCGCAAACGGGCCTCCCCAGGGGAAAAGGACTGGACGCGACGACGGCCGGGCTTGTAGCTTGCAGGCGACCGTGACACCGCCCGAGGAGGTGAGCCCCATGAACGCAGTTCCGCTGTGGGTGCTCCCCCATTCCGTCACGGCCGGGCGGCTGACGTAGGCGTCGCCGGGAGCGCCTCCGACAAGGCACTCCCGAAAGGCAACGCCATGCACTCTCCGCACGCCAACGCCACAGAGCCGCCGTCGAACGCCGGCGCCGACCGCGTGCCCCTCGCGTACGACGTGATCATCGCCGGATGCGGGCCGACCGGCGCGATGCTGGCCGCCGAACTGCGGCTGCACGACGTACGGGTACTCGTCCTGGAGAAGGAGACCGAGCCCAAGTCGTTCGTCCGCATAGTCGGGCTGCATATTCGCAGCCTTGAGATCATGGCGATGCGCGGCCTGCTGGAACGCGTTCTCGAACACGGAAGACGGCGTCCGGCCGCCGGTTTCTTCGCCGCCATCGACAAACCCGTGCCCAAGGGCCTGGATTCCGCGCACGCCTATTTGCTGGGCATTCCGCAGCCGGTCATCGAGCGCCTGCTCGAAGAGCACGCGATCGACCTCGGAGCGCAGATCCGCCGCGGTCGCGCGGTGACCGCCCTCGAACAGGACGACGAAGGCGTGACCGTCGAACTGGCCGACGGGGAACGGCTGCGCGCACGCTTTCTCGTCGGCTGCGACGGCGCACGCAGTACGGTGCGCAAACTGCTCGGCGTCGGCTTCCCCGGCGAGCCGTCGCGGACCGAGACGCTGATGGGCGAGATGGAGGCGGGCGTGCCGCAGGAGGAGATCACCGCCAGGGCGGCCGAGCTCCACGGGCCCCACAGGCCGTTCTGGATCCGGCCCTTCGGCAACGGGGTCTACAGCGTCGTCGTCCCGGCCGTCGGAACAGGCGACCGCGCGGAACCGCCGACCCTTGAGGACTTCCGGCAGGCGCTGCGCGCCCTCGCCGGAACCGATTTCGGCGTGCACTCGCCGCGCTGGTTGTCCCGCTTCGGCGACGCCACCCGGCTGGCCGAACGTTATCGGCTCGGGCGGGTGCTGCTGGCCGGCGACGCGGCGCACATCCACCCACCCATCGGCGGACAGGGCCTCAACCTCGGCGTCCAGGACGCGTTCAACCTCGGCTGGAAGCTGGCCGCGCAGGTCCGCGGCTGGGCGCCGGCCACGCTGCTGGACACCTACGAGGCCGAACGCCACCCGGTCGCCGCGGACGTGCTGGACAACACCCGCGCCCAGAAGGAGCTGCTGTCCCCCGAACCGGGCCCGCAGGCCGTGCGCAGGCTGCTCACCGAACTCATGGACATCGACGAGGTGAACCGCCACCTGATCGAGAAGATCACCGCGGTCGGCGTCCGCTACGACTTCGGCGAGGGCCCCGACCTGCTCGGCCGCCGCCTGCCCGACCTCGACGTGAAGGAGGGCCGCCTCTACGGCCTGCTGCGTCACGGCCGTGGCCTGCTGCTGGACCGCACCGAACGCCTGACCGCCGGCGGCTGGTCGGACCGGGTCGACCACGTGGCGGATCGCACCGCGGCCCTGGACGTCCCGTGCGTCCTGCTGCGCCCCGACGGCCACGTGGCCTGGGCCGGCGACGACCAGCACGACCTGGACGCCCATCTCTCCCGCTGGTTCGGCCCGCCCGCGACCCGATGAAGGCGCGGCCCTGTCGGGGATGAAGAGGTTCGGGTGATCATGACGCCGCCGCCGTCGTGAACCGCGACGACGGCGGCGCCGTCAAGATCGTGCAGGGGGGCGCCGCGTTCGTATAGGGATGGCGTCAAAACGTCCCCGGTCACGGGCGCGGGGGGTGAGGCTGGGGGCGTCAACAATGCGGACGAAAGCGACACATGCCTACCAATCCCACTCCTGAACAGCCCCCCACCCCGTACGACGTGGAGATCGAGCGCGCCCGGCTCAGGGAGATCAGGTCCCGGCTCCCCGACGCCGTCCGGCCGCTCGGCGGCGTGCTGCCGAGCCTGGCCGGGCTCACGGTGGCGGAGTCCGCCTTCACGTCCTTCACCTATTCGCTCGCCCTGGCCTACAACGAGGTCGAGGCGTTCACGATGGTGGAGGCGCGCCACCGGGTCGAGGACGTGGCACGCATCCAGGACGGCCTGACCGCGTCCATCGCGACCTGGGAGAGCGCCGAGCGTGCCAGTTCCGTGAGCCGGTGGTGAACCTCGCGGCCCTGGGGCGGCACGGCCTCATGGTGGGCACGGGCGCGGCGCTGACGCTGTCGGCCCTGGGCGTTCCGGCGGCCTGGCCGTTCGTCGGCAAGATGTACGTCCACCAGTACGACCCGCAGGCGTTCTTCGACGCCGCCACCACCTGGTCGTCGGTCCACGACGACGTCGTCGCCGCCCGGCTGGACGTGGAGGCCCTCGTCGCCGGGGTGGCCGCGACGAGCTGGCGCAGCGAGGACGGCCGGGCCTTCCAGCGCCGCATGGACGCCTACCTGGCCGACCTCCGCTGCATCGAGCTCCGCGCGCTGGTCACCGCGCTCACCCTGTTCACGGCGGGGGCCGCACTGGCGGCGATGGTGCTGTTCCAGTTCCTGGTCGCGGCGGCCATGGCGGCGGTGGCGCTGTGGACGCTGACCGCGGCCGTCACGCCGCTCAGCCTGGCCTCGGCCCGGCTCCTGGCCATGCAGTGCCTGATCAAGCTCTTCGAGGGCTACCAGGCGGTGGAGTCGATGCTCGACGCGCTGCTGCACGGCTGCGCCGCCGCCCTGACCGCGGCGGTGGCGGCCGACCTGGGCGTCCGGACCGTCCGCGGTGACCGTGACGGCCTGAACGACCTCGCCGCGGCGACCTTCGCCCAGGGGCCCATGCTGGTCTGGGGCACGGCCGACCGGATCGAGCGCGACCTGACCGCGCACGGCCTCAGCGGCCGGTTCCCGTCCTCCGGCCCCTGGTCGGGCGGGCGGGCGGGCGCGGCTCTGCCGCCAGGACTGCCGCAGGCGGCGGGCGGCAAGGCGGTCAACGATCTCATGACCGGCGGCCAGACGCTGACCGGCCGCCTCACGCCGGAGCAGAACGCCGACGGCTCGTACCTCTTCCCCTGGGAGTGACCAATGGGAGCGTCCATGAACTTCGAGGAAGAGCTCGGGATCGACCCCGAGCGGCTCGCGGCCGACGCCGACCGCCTCTTCGGCCTGCTGGGACGGCCGCCCGGCGAGGCCGCGACGGCACGGGCCGAGTCCCGGGACGGCTGGGTGAGCGTCGAGTACAGCTGCGCGGCGGGCGTGCGGGACCTGCGCCTCGACCCGCGGGCCATGCGGCTGGACTCCGGCCGGCTCGCCGGGACGATCCTCGACCTGATCCAGCAGGCGCGGGAACGGGCCGAAGCCGAGGAACGCGCCAGGACCGAGGCCCTTCTCGGCGGCAACGCGCTTCTGGCCGACCGCCGGCTCGTCGCCGAGCACCTGCGCGCCGCGACCGGCGCCCTCCAGGAGAACCTGGAACGCGCCGCCGCGACCATCGACCGGGTCCGCGCCCTGCTCCGCCCTTGACCAGGCGGCGGCACGTCCGCGGTCAGGGTCTGAAGCGGTAACCCATCCCGGGTTCGGTGATCAGATGGACCGGCCGGGACGGGTCCCGTTCGAGCTTGCGGCGGATCTGCGCCATGTACTGGCGCAGGTAGTGGGTCTCCTTGACGAACGTCGCGCCCCACACCTCGGTGAGGACCCGGCGCTGGCTGATCAGCTTGCCGGGGTGGCGCAGCAGCAGGTCGAGGATGTGCCACTCCGTCGGCGTCAGCCGGACGTCGCCGGAGATCGTCTTGTTCGTCAGGTCGATGACGTGGTCGCCGATCCGGATGCTCGCCAGCTCGGCCTCCTGGATGGCGGTGCGCCGGGTCACGGCCCGCACCCGGGCCAGCAGCTCGTCGATGCCGAACGGTTTCGTCACGTAGTCGTCGGCGCCGGCGTCCAGGGCCTCGATCTTGTCCTGGTTCCCGGCCCGGCCGGACAGCACGATGATCGGGATGCCGCTCCAGCCGCGCAGGCCGTGGATCACCTCCACGCCGTCCAGGTCAGGCAGGCCCAGGTCGAGGATGACCAGGTCCGGGGCGGCGTCGACGGCGGCCCTGAGCGCGGACGCGCCGTCGGCCGCGACGGTGACGTCGTAGTGCCGGGCGACCAGGTTGATGCGCAGGGCGCGCAGGATCTGCGGCTCGTCGTCCACGACGAGGATGCGGGTCACCGGGTCGTCCTCCGCGGGGTGGCGACGGGCAGGGTGAGGATCATGGTCAGACCGCCCCCAGGCGTCTCTTCGGGTACGAGCGTGCCGCCCATGGCCTCGGCGAGCCCGCGTGACAGGGCGAGCCCGAGCCCGACGCCGGAGTGGTTGTCGCGGTCGCCGAGCCGCTGGAACGGCTGGAAGACCCGGTCGTGCGCCTCCGGCGGGATGCCCGGGCCGCGATCGATCACCCGGATCTCGACGTGGTCGCCGTGCCCGCTGGCGGTGATCAGCACGGTCCGGCCGGGCGGGCTGTAGCGCACGGCGTTGGACATGAGATTGACCAGGACGCGTTCGAGCAGCGCGGGGTCGGCCAGGACGTCGGGCAGCTCGACGGAGACGTCGCCGTCGATGCGCTCCTGGAGCGGGCCCAGGTCGTCGATGGCCCGCGGCACGATCTCCTCAAGTGCCAGGGGCTGCGCGCTCACCCCGAGCACGCCCGCCTGCAACCGGCTCATGTCCAGCAGGTTCGCCACCAGCCGGTCCAGCTTGTCCAGCGACTCCTCCGCGGTGGCCAGCAGCTCCGAGCGGTCCCGTTCCGACCAGGCGATCTCGGTGCTGCCCAGGCTCTCGACGGCGGCCTTGGCCGAGGCGAGCGGCGTACGCAGGTCGTGGCTGACGGCGGCCAGCAGCGCGGTGCGCATGCGGTCGGCCTCGGCCAGCGGGCGGGCGTGTTCGGCCGCCTCCTGGAGGCGTTCCTGGCGCAGCGCGACGGCGGCCTCGGCGGCGAACGCCTCCAGCACCGCGCGGTCGGAGGCCTCCAGCGGGCCGCCCTTGGCCGCCAGGACCAGGTCCTCGCCGATGACGACGTCGGTGTCGGACTGGCCGGGGCAGGTGGAGGGGGCGCCGCCGGAGGTGGCGACGATCCGCCAGACGTCCGGGTCCGACTGGTCGTCGGGGGTGTGGGCGGCGTCGGGCCGGCGTTCCAGCAGGGTGACCGAGCTCAGGCCGAACGTCTCGCGGGTGCGTTCCAGCAGGGACGGCACGGCGGCCTCGCCGCGCAGCACGTGCCCGGCCAGCGTGGACAGCAGTTCGGCGTCGGCGCTCGCGCGGGCGGCCTGCCGGGTGCGGCGGGCCGCGATGTCCACGATCGTGCTCACCGCCGCCGCCACCAGCAGGAACACGACCAGCGCGAACAGGTTCTCCGGGGCGGCGATGGTGAACTCCCCGACCGGCGGCGTGAAGAACCAGTTGAGCAGCAGCGACCCGCCGACGGCCGCGGTGATGGCCGGCCACATGCCGCCGGCCAGTGCCACGCCCACGGTCAGGCAGAGGAAGAACAGGATCTCGCTGGGCAGCGACAGCAGGTCCCGGAACGGCCACAGCGCGGCCGTCAGCAGCGGCATCCCGGCCACCGCGAGCACCCAGCCGGTCGTGCGGCGGGCGCGGGTGAGCGCGGCGCGCGAGCGGCCCGGCCGCCGGCCCTTCTTGGCCTCCTCGTGCGTGATCATGTGCACGTCGATCGAGCCGGACCGGGCGGTGGTCTCCACGCCGACGCCGCGGGAGAAGATCTGCGCGAACCGCCCCCTGCGCGAGGCGCCGAGGACGAGCTGGGTGGCGTTGACGCCGCGGGCGAAGTCGAGCAGCGCCCGGGGGACGTCGTCGCCGACGACCTGGTGGTAGGTGCCGCCCATGTCCTCCACCAGTGTGCGCTGGCGGGCCAGGCTGCCCGGGTCGGCCCCGGCCAGCCCGTCGGCGCTGGTCACGTGCACCGCGAGCAGGTCGGCGCCCTTGGTGCGGGCGGCGATGCGGGCGGCCCGCCGGACCAGCGTGTCGCCCTCGGGGCCGCCGGTCAGGGCGACGACGACGCGTTCGCGGGTCTCCCACGTGGTCGCGATGCCGTGGTCGGCGCGGTAGCGGTCGAGCTGGTCGTCCACCTTGCCGGCCACCCACAGCAGCGCCAGCTCGCGCAGCGCGGTGAGGTTGCCGACGCGGAAGTAGTTCGACAGCGCCGCGTTCACCTTCTCGGGGGCGTACACGTTGCCGTGGGCCATCCGCCTGCGCAGCGCCTCGGGCGACATGTCCACCAGCTCGATCTGGTCGGCCCGGCGCACGACCTCGTCGGGCACGGTCTCGCGCTGCGGCACACCGGTGATCTCCTGGACGACGTCGTTGACCGACTCCAGGTGCTGGATGTTCACCGTGGAGATCACGTCGATGCCGGCGTCCAGGATGTCGTCGATGTCCTGCCAGCGCTTGGCGTTCTTCGAGCCGGGCACGTTGGTGTGGGCCAGCTCGTCGATCAGCGCCACCCGCGGCCGGCGGGCGATCACGGCGTCGGCGTCCAGCTCGGTGAAGGTGGCGCCGCGGTGGACGAGCGTCCGGCGGGGGACGATCTCCATGCCCTCCAGCAGGGCGGCGGTCCGGGCCCGGCCGTGGGTCTCGACGAACCCCACGACCACGTCCCGGCCGCGCTCGTGGGCCCTGCGGCCCTCGCCGAGCATCGCGTACGTCTTGCCGACCCCGGGCGCCGCCCCGAGGTAGACCCGCAGCCGGCCCCTCACCTCACGCCCTGTCGAGCGCGAGGTTGAGTTCGAGCACGTTGACCGCGGGCTCGCCCATGAAGCCGAGGACGCGGCCGGTGGTGTGCTCGCCGATCAGCCCCTTGACCCGGGCGAGGTCGAGGCCGCGCTCCCTGGCCACACGGGGCGCCTGGAGCTCGGCGTAGGCGACCGAGATGTGCGGGTCGAGACCGGAACCGCTGGCCGTGACCGCGTCGGCGGGGACGACCGCCCTGGCGTTCCCCCTGACGGGCACGGTCCGCCCGGCGGAGTAGTCCTCACCCGGCCTGCCGCACTCGACCGTGACGCCCTGGTAGGAGGCGACGAACGGGACGGCGGGGCACGCCTGGTTGACGCTGACGACCCGGCCGGGGAAGACCTTCAGCACCGCGCCGACCCCGTCGGCCGTGCAGTACGGGCGGGCGCCGCTGACGCCCTCCAGCTCGCCGGCCGCCCTGGAACGGGCGCAGACCCGGGTGAGCAGCGACTGCCTGCCCTCCCCGCCCGCGCCCGGCAGCGTGTCCACGACGTCCTCAGGACCGAGGTTGCTCGCCCCCGACGAGGTCGGGTCGTAGCCGTCGCCGGCGGCCGAGGGACGGGACTGGAAGTACGTCCTGACCGGGTTGCCGTCCTTGTCGGTGAAGGACTGGCCGATCAGGGCGCTGCCGTGGCCGCCATCGACGATCGAGCCGTTGGCCCGGCCGTTGAACAGCGCCTGGGCGACGCCGGTGGTGACCAGCGGGTAGACGACGCCGAGCAGCGCGGTCAGGACGGCGACGGCGCGCAGGGCGGCGAGGTGCTGGCGGACCCAGCTTGGCAGGCGTTCCATTTATGACATCCCCGGAAGGAACTGGATCAGCAGGTCAATGAGCTTGATGCCGGCGAAGGGGGCGACGATGCCGCCCAGGCCGTAGACGTACAGGTTGCGGGAGAGCAGTTTGGAGGCGCTGGAGGGCCGGTAGCGCACTCCGCGCAGGGCCAGTGGGATGAGCGCGACGATGACCAGCGCGTTGAAGACGACCGCCGACAGGATGGCCGACTGGGGGCTGGCCAGGCGCATGACGTTGAGCGCGTCCAGGCCCGGGTAGACGGCCGCGAACATGGCCGGGATGATCGCGAAGTACTTGGCGATGTCGTTGGCGATCGAGAACGTGGTCAGCGCGCCCCGGGTGATCAGCAACTGCTTGCCGATCTCGACGATCTCGATGAGCTTGGTCGGGTTGGAGTCCAGGTCCACCATGTTCCCGGCCTCCTTGGCGGCCGAGGTGCCGGTGTTCATGGCCACGCCGACGTCCGACTGGGCCAGGGCGGGGGCGTCGTTGGTGCCGTCGCCGGTCATCGCGACCAGGCGGCCGCCCTCCTGCTCCTTCCTGATCAGGGCGAGCTTGTCCTCGGGGGTGGCCTCGGCCAGGAAGTCGTCCACGCCGGCCTCGTCGGCGATGGCCTTGGCGGTGAGCGGGTTGTCGCCGGTGATCATGACGGTGCGGATGCCCATGCGGCGCATCTCGTCGAAGCGTTCGCGCATGCCCTGCTTGACGACGTCCTTGAGGTGGATGACGCCGAGCACGCGGCCCCGCTCGGCCACGACCAGCGGGGTGCCGCCGGAGGCGGAGATGCCGTCCACGATGTGGCCGACGTCGTCGGTGGGGTGGCCGCCGTTGTCGCGCACCCACTTCATGACCGCGGTGGCCGCGCCCTTGCGGACCTCGCGACCGTCCAGGTTCACGCCGGACATGCGGGTCTGCGCGGTGAACTGCACCCATTCGGCGCCGTGGATCTCGCGCTCGCGCAGGCCGTACCGCTCCTTGGCGAACACCACGATCGAGCGGCCCTCGGGGGTCTCGTCGGCGAGGCTGGAGAGCTGGGCGGCCTCGGCGAGCTCCTGCTCGCCGATCCCCTCCACGGGGACGAACTCGGCCGCCTGCCGGTTGCCCAGCGTGATCGTGCCGGTCTTGTCCAGCAGCAGCGTGGACACGTCGCCCGCGGCCTCGACCGCGCGTCCCGACATGGCCAGGACGTTGCGCTGGACCAGGCGGTCCATGCCGGCGATGCCGATGGCCGACAGCAGCGCCCCGATTGTCGTCGGGATCAGGCAGACCAGCAGCGACACCAGCACGATGCCGGTGACGCCGTTCGCATCGAGCGCGACCGAGTCGGGGACGCCGGGGTTGATCTGCTTGGAGTAGATCGCCAGCGGCTGCATGGTCACGGTGGCGACGAGGAAGACGATCGTCAGGGCGGCCAGCAGGATGTTGAGCGCGATCTCGTTCGGCGTCTTCTGCCGGTTCGCGCCCTCGACCAGGGCGATCATGCGGTCGATGAAGCTCTCGCCGGGCTTCTGGGTGATCTTGACGACGATCCGGTCGGAGAGCACCTTCGTGCCGCCGGTCACCGCCGAGCGGTCGCCGCCCGACTCGCGGATGACGGGCGCGGACTCGCCGGTGATGGCCGACTCGTCCACCGAGGCGATGCCCTCGACCACGTCGCCGTCGCCGGGGATGACCTCGCCGGCCTCGACCACCACCAGGTCGCCCTGCCGCAGGTCGGGCGCGCCGACCCGGTCCCACTCGGTCCCGCCGCCGGCGCGCAGGCGGCGGGCCTGGGTGTCGGTCTTGGCCTTGCGCAGCGTGGCCGCCTGCGCCTTGCCGCGCCCTTCGGCGACGGCCTCGGCCAGGTTGGCGAAGACCACGGTCAGCCACAGCCACACGACGGTCGCCCAGGCGAAGAACGACGGCTCGACGACCGCCAGGACGGTGGTGAACACCGCGCCGACCTCGACGATCAGCATGACGGGGTTGCGCCACAACGTGGCCGGGTTCAGCTTCCTGACCGCGTCGGGGAAGGACCTGACGAGCTGCCGGGGATCCAGCAGGCCGCCGCCCACGCGGCCGTCCCGGCGCGCGGGGGAGGGTTTGTCCAGTACGGGGGTTGACATGTCAGGACAGTCCTTCTGCGATCGGGCCGAGCGCGAGTGCCGGGAGGAAGGTGAGGGCGACGAGGACGACCGTCACGCCGACGACCATGCCGACGAACTGCGGCCGGTGCGTGGGCAGCGTGCCGGCGCCCTCCGGGACGGGCGACTGCGCCGCCAGCGAGCCGGCCAGGGCCAGCACCAGGATGATCGGCAGGAACCGGCCGAAGGCCATGCACAGGCCGAGCGCCACGTCGTACCAGGGGGTGTTGACGGTCAGGCCGCCGAAGGCCGAGCCGTTGTTGTTGGAGGCGCTGGTGAAGGCGTACAGCACCTCCGACAGGCCGTGCGGGCCGCCGTTCAGCATGCCCGCTCGCTGCTCCGCCGAGCCCATCGCGGCGGCGGTGCCGATGAGCACCAGGGCCGGGGTGACCAGGAAATACAGGGAGGCGAGCTTGATCTCGCGGGCGCCGATACGCTTGCCCAGGTACTCGGGGGTGCGGCCGACCATCAGGCCCGCCACGAAGACGGTGATCACGGCGAGGATGAGCATGCCGTACAGGCCCGAGCCGACGCCGCCGGGCGCGACCTCGCCGAGCATCATGTTGACCATCGTCATCATGCCGCCGAACGGCGTGTAGGAGTCGTGGAAGGAGTTCACCGCCCCGGTCGAGGTGAGCGTGGTCGCCGCGCCGAAGGTGGCCGAGTTGGACACCCCGAAGCGCAGCTCCTTGCCCTCCATCGCCGCGCCCACGGCCTGCGGGACGGTGGCGTTCCCGGACAGCTCGAAGACGTTGGTGAGGATCACGCTGGTCAGCGCGAGGACGCCCATCACGGCGAGGATGGCGTACCCCTGGCGGACCTGGCCGACCAGCCGGCCGAAGGTGCGGGTGAGCGAGAACGGGATCACCAGGATCAGGAAGATCTCGAACCAGTTCGTCCAGCTCGTGGCGTTCTCGAACGGGTGGGAGGAGTTGGCGTTGTAGAAGCCGCCGCCGTTGGTGCCCAGTTCCTTGATGACCTCCTGGGAGGCCACCGGGCCGCCGGTGATGCCCTGCGTTCCGCCGGTCAGCGTGGTCAGCTCGTGCACGCCGGAGAAGTTCTGCACCAGGCCGCCCGCGACCAGCACCAGCGCCCCGACGAACGCGATCGGCAGCAGGATGCGCAGCGTGCCGCGGACCAGGTCGACCCAGAAGTTGCCGATCGTGCCGGACCTGCGGCGGGCGAACCCGCGGACGAGGGCGACCGCGACCGCCATGCCGACGGCCGCCGAGACGAAGTTCTGCACGGCCAGGGCGGCCATCTGGGTCAGGTGGCCCATCGTGGACTCGCCCGAGTAGGCCTGCCAGTTGGTGTTGGTGACGAAGCTGATCGCGGTGTTCCAGGCGATGTGACCGGTGACCGGTTCCATGCCCAGGCTGAGCGGCAGCTTGTCCTGAAGGCGCTGGAGACCGTACACGACCAGGACGGAGACGACCGAGAAGGCGAGCAGGCCGCGCGCGTAGACCGGCCAGCTCTGCTCGGCGTCGGCGCGCACCCCGAGCAGCCGGTAGATCCCGCGCTCGACCGCGTTGTGCCTGGTCGTGGAGTAGACGCGGTACATGTGGTCGCCGAGCGGCTTGTGCACCAGCGCGAGCGCGGCGATCAGCGAGGCTATGAAGATCATTCCTGCGACGGTCGTGCTCATCAGAACCGCTCCGGGAACAGCAGGGCGGCGACCATGAAGATCACCAGGGCCGCGGCCACCACGAGACCGGTGGCGTTGATCGCGCTCACAGGCGCTCCACCGCCTTCACCACGAGCCCGAAGACCACGAAGACCGCGATCGTCAGGGCGACGAAGATGACGTCTGCCATCCCCACTCCTCAGCTCTGGAACATTTCCTTACCGCCCGGAATGAGCGGTTCCAGACCAAGGAAAACCCGGGAAAAGCCCCGTTTGGCGTTTCTTGACGGCTTCCCTACGGCGGCGGCCCGATTCTTCACGCGATCCATACGCGGACCCCTCCGCGCGGCGCGTCAGCCCACGTGGACGTGCGGGCGGCGCTCCAGGTCCGGCTCCGCCTGGCGCAGCACCTCCCGGGTCAGCGGCGGCACGTCCCCGCCGCCGAAGACCAGGTAGCGCAGCATCGCCACGACCGGGTTGCCCTCGGTCCAGTGGAAGTAGATGTGCGGCACCGAGCCGGTCCGGTCGCGCAGGTGGAGCAGGAGCGCGGCCAGCGAGTTGGGCACGGCCGAGCTCTCGATGGTGAGGATCCGGTGCCCGTACCGCTCCTCGCCCCTGACGTGCAGCTCGGTCTCGAACTCGGACGCGTCCGGCACCGAGACCTCCACGAACAGCACCGGCTCCGAGCTGCGCAGCCGGTGGTTGAGCCAGGTCTCGCGTAGTTTGTCGTGGTACTCGTCCTGGTCGCGCTGGTGGGGCTCGTTCGCGATCAGGTGGAGGTCTCCGCAGGCGTCGTTGACGTACTGCTCGGCCAGCGCGTCCAGGCGCACCTCGGTCACCCGCAGCTCCGTGGAGCGGGTGGCGCGGGAGATCAGCGAGGTGACGACGATGGCCGCGATGAAGAACGAGGCGATCTTCACGCCGTCCGGCCGCTCGATCACGTTGTCGACCAGCGTGTAGACGAGCACAGCCGTGATCACGGAGAAGCCGGCCGTGGCCCCGCGCTGCCCCTTCTTGTACGCCGACAGGGTCACCGCGACCGCCGCCGACAACATGAGCACCAGCACGCCCGTGGCGTACGCGCCTCCCTGGGCCTCCACGTCCGCGTCGAAGATGATCGTGATGGCGAACGCGATCACGGAGAACACCAGGACCAGCGGACGGACCGCGCCGGTCCACTCCGGGGCCATGCCGTAGCGGGGCAGGTAGCGCGGCACCAGGTTGATCAGCCCCGCCATGGCCGACGCCCCCGCGAACCACAGGATCGTGATGGTGGAGACGTCGTAGACGGTGCCGAACCAGTCGCCCAGGTAGCCGTGCGCCAGATAGGCCAGGGCCCGGCCGCTCGCCCTGCCGCCCTCCTCGAACTCCTCGTGCGGGATCAGCACGGTGGTGACGAAGCTGGAACAGATCAGGAACACGCTCATGATGGACGCCGCGACCGTGAGCATCCGCTTGGTGCCCTTGATCCGCTGCCCGACCTCGCCCTTGACCACCGGCATCACCGCCACGCCGGTCTCGAACCCCGACAGGCCGAGCGCCAGCTTGGGCATCACCAGCAACGACAGCCCGATCATGGTGAGCGGGCTGCTGAAGTCGAGGTTCAGGGCACGCTGCCAGTCCACGACCACCTGCGGCGCCTGGACGACCCGGGTGAGGGCGGTGGCGACGACGACCGCGTTCAGAGCGAGGTAGACGAGGACGAGCAGCACCGCGATGCCGATCGCCTCGCTGAAGCCCATCAGGAACACCCCGCCGAGCGCGGCCAGCAGCACGAGCGTGACGATCACCCGCCGCCCGGCCAGGAAGTCGGGCACGAAGGGGTTCTCCAGGATGTGCGCCGTGGCGTCGGCCGCCGACAGCGTCATGGTGATGACGAAGTCGGTGGCCGCGAACCCGAGCAGCGCCAGGACGAAGATCTTGCCCCACCACTGCGGGGCGAGCTTCTCCAGCATCGCGATCGAGCCCTGGCCGTACGGGCTCTCGGCGGCGACCCGGCGGTAGACCGGCAGCGCGCCCAGCAGGGTGAGCGCGACCAGGAACAGGGTGGCCAGGGGCGACAGGAACCCGGCCGCCAGGGCCGCGATGCCGGGCTGGTAGCCCAGGGTGGAGAAGTAGTCGACGCCGGTCAGGCACATGACCCGCCACCACGGGTGCTTCACATGGGGGCCGTGCTCGATCTGCCCGCGGTCGGTCTGCAGGCCCTGGAGGAGCCAGGAACGCAGCGTTCCTTCCGTAGCCGCCGGCCGTTTCGCCAGCACCATTTCCGGTCATCCCCCCGTCAAGGCCGCGTAAATACGCATCGCACCCTAGCGACGGTTTGAGGGGGTTTGGCCGAGTCAGGGCGTCAAGAAAACGTATGGATGCGTAGGGAGACGGGGGCCGTTCGGCCTGGAGTTCAGCGCTCGGGGACGACCGGAACTCCAGTGGCCGACCCGCCCCCATGACGCCTCCATCCGAATGGAAATGTCCATCCAGCACAACGCATCAAGGGGGAGGGACCGCCTTTTCGCCGTCGCCCGGCGTCGCCGGTCGGGGGTCAGGCGTCCCAGGCGACCGGGAGGCTCTTCATCCCGTAGATGTCGGCGGTCTCCGGGCGCAGGGCGACCTCCTCGGCCGGTACGGCCAGCCTCAGCGTGGGGAAGCGGTTGAGCAGGGCGGGGAAGGCGACCCGCATCTCGACGCGGGCGAGCTGCTGCCCCAGGCACTGGTGGATGCCGTGGCTGAAGGCCAGGTGGCCGCCGTTCTGCCGGCGCAGGTCGAGCGTGTGCGGGTCGGGGAAGCGCTCGGGGTCGCGGTTGGCGGTGCTGAGGGACAGGATGACGGTCGAACCGGCCTTGACGGTGTGGCCGCCCAGCTCGACGTCCTCCAGCGCGACCCGGTGGAACTGCTTGGCGACGCTCAGGTACCGCAGCAGCTCCTCCACGGCGCCGTCCACGAGCCCGGGGTCGTCGCGCAGCGCGGCGAGCTGGTCCGGGTTCTGCAGCAGCGCGAACGTGCCCAGCGCCAGCATGTTCGCGGTCGTGTCGAACCCGGCCGACAGCAGGATCAGGGCCATCCCCTGCAGCTCCTCGTCGGTGAGGTCGCTGTCGAGCAGGTCGCTGAGCACGTCGTCGGTCGGGTTGGCGCGCTTGGCGGCGACGAGCTGGGCGAGGTACTGCTGGGTCGCGAGGTAGGCGGCGATCAGCTCGTCGTCGCCGACCTCCCCGCCGAGGAACTTGTCGATGTTCTCCTGGAAGAAGCCCCGGTCCTCGTACGGAACCCCGAGCAGCTCGCAGATGACGACGGCGGGGATGGGCTTGGCGAACGCGGTCACCAGGTCCGCCTGGGTGCCGGCCTTCTCCATGGCGTCCAGGTGCTCGGCGGTGACCTGCTCGACGCGTTCGGTCAGCAGGCGCATGCGGCGGACGGTGAACTTGCCGACCAGCGGCTTGCGGTACCGGCTGTGCTGCGGCTCGTCCATGAGCAGGAACTCGCCGGGCGGCGCCGGGGGCACCTCGATGTCGCCGTAGTCGATCAGCGGGTGCTGGACCATGAGCTCCTTGCGGGAGCTGAAGCGCGGGTCGGCCAGGACCGACCGGGCCAGGTCGTAGCCGGTGACCAGCCAGCCCTCGTGGCCGCTGGGGAAGGTGAAGCGGCTGATCGGGCCGTGCTCGCGGGCCTCGACCAGGGCCTCGGGCGGGTCGAACGGGCAGCCGCGGCGGCGCTCGGTCGGCATGGAGGCGAGGGTGTGGAGGGAGTCGGTCATGGTCGTTCCTTCACGTCCTAGGAGATCTTGCGGCGGTAGGTGTTCATGGCGAAGAAGTAGGCGACGACGAGGATGCCGACGCACCAGGCCAGGGCGATCCAGATGTCGTTGCCGACCGGCTGCTCGCTGAACAGGGCGCGGACGGCGTTGACGATGGAGGTCACCGGCTGGTTCTCGGCGAAGACCCGCACCACGGTGGGCATGGTGTCGGTGGGCACGAACGCCGAGCTGAGGAACGGCAGGAAGATGAGCGGGTAGGAGAACGCGCTCGCGCCCTCCATGGTCTTGGCCGACAGGCCGGGAATGACGGCGATCCAGGTCAGCGCCAGAGTGAACAGGATCAGGATGCCCGCGACCGACAGCCACGCGAGCACTCCGGCCCCCGAGCGGAAGCCCATGAGCAGGGCGACGAGCATCACGACCACGAGGGAGATCAGGTTGGCGATCAGCGAGGTCAGCACGTGCGCCCACAGCACGGACGAGCGCGCGGTCGGCATCGACTGGAAACGCTCGAAGATGCCGCCCTTCATGTCCATGAACAGCCGGTACGCGGTGTAGGCGATGCCCGAGGCGACCGTGATGAGCAGGATGCCGGGCAGCATGTAGTTCACATACGAGTCCGACCCTGTTCTGATCGCGCCGCCGAAGACGTAGACGAACATGAGCATCATGGCGATCGGCATGATCGCGGTCGTGATGATGGTGTCCGGGCTGCGCGTGATGTGGCGCAGTGACCGTCCCAGCAGGACGGTGGTGTCACCGAAGAAGTGCTTGCTCATCGTGGTTGTCCTTAGGCTTTCGTGCCGACGAGGGTGAGGAAGACGTCCTCCAGGGTCGGCTGCTTCTCGACGTACTCGACCTTGGCGGGCGGGAGGAGCTGCTTGAGCTCGGCGAGGGTGCCGTTGACGATGATCCGGCCCTCGTGCAGGATCGCGATCCGGTCCGCGAGCTGTTCGGCCTCGTCCAGGTACTGGGTGGTGAGCAGCACCGTCGTGCCGCGTCCGGCGAGCTCCTTGACGGCCTGCCACACCTCGATGCGGGCCTGGGGGTCGAGCCCCGTCGTGGGCTCGTCGAGGAAGATGACCGGCGGGTCGCCGATGAGGCTCATCGCGATGTCGAGGCGGCGTCGCATGCCGCCCGAGTACGTCGCCACCTTCCGCCCGCCCGCCTCGGTCAGCGAGAACCGGGTGAGCAGATCGTCGGCGATCTTCCCCGGGTTCTTCAGGTGCCGCAGCCGGGCGACCAGCACCAGGTTCTCCCGCCCGCTGAGGATCTCGTCCACGGCGGCGAACTGGCCGGTCAGGCTGATGGACTCGCGCACGTCCGCGGCCTGCTTGGCGACGTCGAGGCCGTTGACGGTGGCCGTGCCGGCGTCGGCTTTGAGCAGCGTGGCCAGGATCTTCACCATCGTGGTCTTGCCGGCTCCGTTGGAGCCGAGCAGGGCGAAGATGCTGCCCCGCGCCACCTCGAAGTCCACGCCGCGCAGGACGTGCAGCTCCTTGTACGACTTCTCCAGGCCCCGCACGCGGATCGCCTGGACCGGCTGTGCCGTCATCGGACGGTCCCTCCTTCTTCTCCGGTTCGCCATCTACCTAGCACTGCTGAGTACTGCTACATAGTGACACGGACTAGCGGTACTTAGCAACGCTGAATAGCCGAGGCCGATGTGCAAGTGCCGTGCCCGGTGAGCTGTTCATGCGTAGAGCATCGTCGGGCGCGCTGACACGGCGCCGACGTCGTGCTGACACGGCGCCGCCACGGACCCGCCGGATGTCAGGACGAAATGAACCTTTCACCGCCTCCGAGACGTTCGCGCTGGTCGCCGCGGTCTGTCGAGGGCCGATCTTGCGGTGGGGGCGAGCCCTGTCGTGCAATTCACGGTGATCGCTTCTCACACCTTCACGAGGGGAGAGCTGGTGCGTCGCAGAATCACCGCCTTGGCGCTTGTCGCGGTCACCGCCCTGGCGCCTGTCCTGGCCACGAGTACGCCGGCACACGCCACATCCACGCTCCAGGTCGTCTACACCAACCTGCCCTACGACATCTGCCTCTCCTTCGGCAGCTCGGGCCAGGAGAACGGACGCTGGCAGACCTGGTGGTGCAGCACGCACTATCCGCAGAGCTACCCGGGCTCCTCCACCTACGACCTGTGGGCGTACGTGGACTGACGCCTTCTCCCCGGGCTCGTGGCCGTCGGCCGAGCTCGGGGGGTGGGGGGTTCGGGTGGATATTTAGTCAAAAAGTTGCGCACATGGGCAATTAGGCCCGAATCTATGATCTCGGGGTCGGGTGGCACAGAGATCATGAGGGCACATGGGGACCAAGCGGGGCGCGGGGGCAGCCATCGGCTGGGCGGCGCTGTCGATCGTGATTCCGGGCGCGGCCCATCTGCGGGCCGGGTACCGCGTGCTCGGGCTGGCGCTGCTGGGGCTGTTCCTGGCCGCGGGCGTCGCGGTGGCCGCCGTGACGATCTCGGCGGGCGGCTGGGCCGTGGCGACGCAGGCGACCTGGGCCAAGGCGATCGGCGGCGGCGCGATCGGCGTCGGCGTCGCGTGGGGGCTGCTGGTGGTCGCCTCGTACACCGTGCTGCGGCCGCGGCGGCGGCTGATCTGGTCGGACGGCCTGGCGCTGCTGCTGGTCGTGGCCGTGGTGTCGCCGTTCGTGGTGGCCTCGCAGACGGTGTCGCAGATGGACGCGGCGCTGACCGACGTGTTCGACGCCCCGGAGCCCACCCCCATCAACCACGAAGACCCCTGGGCCGGACGTACCAGGGTGAACATCCTGCTGCTCGGCGGCGACGGCGCACGCGGCCGCACCGGGACGAGCATCCGTACCGACAGCCTCAACGTGGCCAGCATCGACGTCAGGACCGGCGAGACCGTGCTGTTCGCGCTGCCCAGGGAGATGGAGAACGCGCCCTTCCCCAAGGACAGCGTGATGGGCAGGCTGTTCCCGCCGCCCAAGGGCTTCTACGTCCAGGGGGCGGGCCGCGGGTCGGAGGACCTGCTGAACGGCGTCTGGGCCTACGCCGACACCCATCCCGCGCTGTTCCACAACGCCCCCACCCGGGCGCCGGAGGCCGTCAAGGGCGCGGTCGGCCAGATCCTCGGCCTCAAGATCGACTACTACGTGCTGGTCAACATGTGGGGCGTGGCCCGGCTGATCGACGCGCTCGGCGGCGTGCGCATCCACGTCGAGCAGGACATCTGCTACGGCGTCGGCCGCAGCGACGGTGGCGTCATCAAGGCGGGCACCCGCCGGCTGAACGGCAACGACGCGCTCTGGTACGGCAGGGCGCGCGACCATGACGGCTCCAGCTGCGCCGGCGGCGACAACCACGCCCGGATGCGGCGCCAGCACTGCGTCATCTCCGCCATGCTCGACCAGCTCGACCCGGCCACCGTGCTGCTGAAGTTCAAGCAGCTGGCCGGCGCGGCCCGGCAGACGTTCAGGACCGACATCCCGCGCGGGCTGTTGCAGGACCTGGTGCCGCTGGCCGACAAGGTCAAGGGCGGGCGGGTCGGGACGTTGTCCATCGTCCCGCCACGCTACAACCCGGCGTATCCGGACTTCCCGCGCATCCGCGCCGACGTCCGCAAGGCCATCGCCCGCTCGCACCGCGCCCCCGTCGCCATGGGAACGCCGTCCGCGGGACCGTCGAGCACGCCGTCCGGTACGCCGTCCGCCAGGCCCACCAGGACGGCGATGGCGTCGTCGGGGAAGTTGTCGGACTCCTGCGCGGCCTAGTCGATCCAGGCCCACAGGCAGACGTCGAGCACGCACACCAGCGCCCACACGATGAGCGCGGCGACCCTCCGATGCTCCCCTGCACGCATGTGTTCGCCCTAGCGGTCCGGCCCGGCATGACGGTTGCCACATTGCGCAACTCTACAACTGTCTGCGGGGGTTCAGTACGGCGAGCACTCCGCCGTACAGGACGGCCACGAGCGCCAGCCACAGACAGCTCGTGACGGGCAGGGCGGTCAGGCCGACGGGAGCGGCCAGCGGCGAGAGCGGCAGCAGCAACGCGATCGCCGCGAGCGACCCCGCGGCCAGCCACAGCGGCGGGGAGACCGGGGCGACGGGCCGCAGCAGCAGCATGATCACGGCCTGGGTGAGCAGGTTCTCGATGAACCAGCCCGTGTGGAAGGACCGCTCGTCGACCACGCCGACGACCTGGGTCAGGACGGTGAAGGTGGCCAGGTCCACGCCGGCGTTGAGCGCCCCGAAACCGGCGATGAACCCGAGGATGCCGCGCGGACGCAGCCCGAACGGCCCCCGCAGGACGGCCGGCGCGGCCCGGTCGAAGGCGAAGGCGAGCTGGGCGACGTCGAAGCAGACGTTCTGCAGCAGCACCTGGACCGGCAACATCGGCAGGAACGGCAGCGCCAGCCCGGCCGCCAGCATCGCGATCACGTTCCCGAGGTTGGACGACAGCGCGATGCGCAGATAGGTGACGATGTTGCCGGTGCTCCGCCGTCCGGCGACGATCGCGTGGTCGATCGCCGACAGGTCCTTGCCGGCCAGCACGACGTCGGCGGTCTCGCGGGTGACGTCCACGGCGGCGCGCGGGCAGATGCCGACGTCGGCGGCGCGCATGGCGGGCGAGTCGTTGACGCCGTCGCCGAGGAAGCCGACCATGTGCCCGGCCTCGCGCAGCACCCGGACGACGCGGGCCTTGTCGTCCGGGGTGCAGCGGGCGATCACCGTGGCCCGTTCGGCGGCGGCGGGGGTGAGGTCGGCCGCCTCGATCACCGCTCCCACGTCGAGGCCCAGCTCCCGGCACGTCCGGGCGGCGGTGGCCGGGTGGTCGCCGGTCAGCACCTTCAGGGCGATGCCCCTGCGGGCCAGCAGCGCCAGCGCGGCGGCGGCGTCCGGCGACGGCTCGTCGACGAGGGTGAGGAATCCGGTGAGCCTCAGCCCGCCCTCCGCGACGGGATCGCCGGGGGAGTGCCCGGCGTACTGATCGGCGTACTGATCGGCGTGCTGATCGGCGTGCTGATCGGACACGGCGACCGCGAGCACCCGCGCACCGGCTTCGGCCAGGGCTCGGGCGACCTCGCCCGCCCGCAGTCGGTCACCCGGGCTCATCGCGCACCGGCCGAGCACCGCCTCCACGGCGCCCTTGACCACGACGACGTTCGCGCCGCCGTCCCGGACCACCGCGCGGGAGAGCCGCTGGGCGGGATCGAAGGGGGTGGCCTCCAGCCCTTCGGTGCCGCCCAGGTCGGGCGCGCACTCCAGGATCGCCTCGTCCAGCGGGTCGGGGATCGGGGGATCGGTCAGGTGCAGCGTCCAGAAGCTGTTGACGGCCGCCCAGCGCAGCACCTCGGGATCCGGCGCGCCGCCGGGGCCGACGGACGCGCTGAGCACGGGCCGGTCCCGCGTCAGGGTGCCGGTCTTGTCCATGCACAGGACGTCGATCGCCCCCACGTCGTGCAGCGCGGGCAGCCGCTTGACGATCACGCCCCGGTGGGCCAGCAGCGCCGCTCCCCGGGCGAGCGCCGTGGTCACCACGACCGGCAACATCTCGGGCGTCAGCCCCACGGCCACCGCCACCGCGAACGGCAGCGCCTCCAGCCCCTTGCCGCGCAGGACCGCGCCGGCCACCAGCGCCACGGGCGGGATGACCAGCATGAGCCGGACCAGGATCCAGGAGATGCCGTTCACCGACTGGTCGAAGGCCGAACGCCCGCGCGCCGGAGCGTGGTGGGCGCCGGCGAACAGGGTGCCGCCTCCCGTGGCCGTCACCACCGCGAGCGCGCTGCCGGACGCCACGCTGCTGCCCTGCCAGCACAGATGGTCGTCCCCCTCGGGCAGGTCGCGCGCCCGCTTGGGCACGGGCGCGGACTCGCCGGTCAGCGCCGCCTGGTGCACGGTCAGGCCGGCGGCCCGTAACAGCCGCACGTCGGCGGGGACCAGGTCGCCCGGCCCCAGCTTGATCACGTCGCCGGGGACGAGCTGGTCGACGGGGATCTCCCGCTCCCGCGGCTCGCCTCCGTCGCGGGGGCGCCGTCTCACGGTGGCCGTGGTGGCCACGAGCCTGCGCAGGGCCGCGGTCGAGCGGTCGGCGCGGAACTCGCCGTTGGAGCGCAGCAGGCAACTGGCCGCCACCAGCAGGACGATGACGCCCGTCGTCCCCCAGGAGGTGATGGCGGCGGAGACGAGCCCCAGCGCGAGCAGCGTCATGGTGAACGGGTCACGCAGGCTGCGGGCCAGGCGGCGCGGCCAGGACACCGGCCGCTGGGCGGGGATCGTGTTCTCGCCGCGTTCCAGCAGGCGGGCCTCGGCCTGCGCCTCCGTCAGGCCGCGTGGCCCGGTGTCGAGCAGGCGCAGGGTCTGGAGCTGGCTCAGCGTGGCCGGACCGCCGGCCCTGGTCGGCGCGTCAGGCGCCCAGACCATGGACGCGTCCTCCGGAGGCGCCGGCCCGTTGCGAGAGCCGCCCGACGAGGCCGCGCACGGTGGCCACGACGTCCTCGTCGTCGATCAGGTAGACGACCCTGCGCCCCTCGCGGCGGGAGCGGACCAGGCCGGCCAGTTTCAGCTTGGCCAGGTGCTGGCTGACCGCGGGCAGCGCGCCGCCCACCCGTTCGGCCAGCCCGGACACGTCGCACTCGCCCTGCGCCAGCGCCCACACGATGTGCAGCCTGGGCGGCGAGGCCAGCAGCGCGAAGGCGGCCGCGGCCTCGGCCAGCACCTCGGCGGGCGGGTCAGGGGTCGTTGTGCCGGCCACCTTCACTCCTTTTTCGGACAGGTGACAAGTCTAGGCGCGCGGCGGCCGGCGCCCCGGCCGCTACCGGCTCTCGCAGAGGTCGGCGGGCGGCCTGCCGACGGCCAGCCGGAGGGCGCTCTCGATGAACCGGCTGTTCTGCTTCTTGGTTACCATCTCCGACTGGGTGAGGGAGCCGGTCACCGCGACCCGCTTCTTCGGCACGTAGACCTGGAACGCGCCGAAGAAACCGCTGTGCCCGTAGGCCGCGTCGCCCGTCGCCGTCAGCCGGGCGATGCCCAGCCCGTACGGCGAGCCGGCCTTGACGCTCTGCGGGGTGCTGCGCACCATCGTCCGGAGCGTCGCCGGGCGCTTGAAGACCTTGCCCTCGAACAGGCCGCGCATGAACCGGTTGAGGTCGGCCCCCGTGGAGACCAGGCCGCCCCCGCCGAACGTGTCGAACGTCGGGTTGAAGTCGTAGGTGTCACGCTCCCCGAGGTAGTTGTGGGCGCGCGGGCCGCGGGGCGCCTCCGGGTGTTCGAGGTAGGTGCGGTCCATCTTCAGCGGACGCAGCAACATCGACCGGTACACCTGGTGCAGCGGCTTGCGGGCGGCCTTCTCGATGACCAGCCCGGCCAGGACGTAGCCCGTGTCGGAGTAGTGGTAGCCCTTGGCGGGCGCGAAGTAGGGCTTGCCCGAGCGCAGCGCCCAGTCCACCAGTTCCAGGGGCTTCCAGGTCTTGTCCGGGTGGTCGAGCACGTACTGGAACCATTTCTCGTCCCCGACGTAGTCGTACAGGCCGGCGGTGTGGTCCAGGAGCTGCCGGACGGTGATGCGCGACCCGTACGGGATGCGCGCGACCAGCTTCCGGTCCAGGTACGTGCCGATGGGGGCGTCCAGGCGCAGGTCGCCGCGTTCGGCGAGCTGGAGGGCGACGGCCGCGGTCATCGTCTTGGTGACGCTGGCCGCCCGGAAGGCGTCGGAGGGGCGCAGGGGGCGTCCGCCGAGCTCGTACACGCCGGCCGCGCCGTCGAAGCTGCGGCCGGGGCCGGTCACGGTGAGGATCGCGCCGGGCACGGGCGGCTTGACGACGCCGTCCAGTAAGCAGCGGAGCTGCTCGTCGGTGGCGTCCTGGGCCGCGGCGGGGACGCGGGCCGTCCGGGCGAGGGCCGGGGCGGCGAGCCCGCCGCTGAGCACCACGCCGGCCAGGACGGCGGCGAACAGGCGAGATTTCTGAACCTGGTGGCGAATTTTTGACCGCATGGCCAGGATTTAATCCAGATGGTATGAGTGAGACAAGAGGTTCGCCCGGATTCTGCGGTTTCCCGTACCGAGGAGGTGCCGCCATGCCCGAGGCTTCCGGCTGGGACGATTCCCTGCTCCCCCGAGAGCGCGAGGTGCTTGCCCTGATGGCCGAGGGCTGGTCCAACACCGGCATCGCCGACCGGCTCTTCGTGTCGCTGAGCGCGGTGGAGAAGCACGTCACTGCGGTGTTCGCCAAGCTGGGGCTGCCCGCGTCGGCGGCCGGCAACCGGCGGGTGCTGGCGGTGCTGCACTACCTGGCGGCGACCGGCCGGCCCGGGGAGGAACGCGGAACCGTGCCGGGTGGGGGAAACCGCACAGTCGGCGGCCGGGGCTTGCCGCGCGACGTCCGTCAGGCTTGAATCCTGGCCATGCGGTCAAAAATCGATCAGGACAGCCAGAAGAAGGCCTCGTTCATCGAGGAGGCCCGGCGACGGCAGATCGTGGAGGGCGCCATCTCCACCATCGCCAGCACCGGGTTGCCCCAGGCGTCGCTGGCCCGGATCGCCCAGGACGTCGGCGTCAGCAGAGGCGTGATCTCCTACCATTTCGCCGGCAAGGACGAACTGATCCAGCAGGTCGTCAATGCCCTGTTCGCCGAGACCAACCGGTTCATCAAGGCCCGGGTGGACCGGGCGCCGGACGCCCCGCACCGGCTGCGCGCCTTCATCGAGGCCAGTTTCGAGTTCATGGCGGCCAACCGCGCCAACTTCGTCGCGCTGGTGGACATCTGGGGCAGTTTCGGATCGCCGGAGGCCAAACGCCGCTTCAACGCCGACATGTACGACCCGTGCCGCCGCCACCTGGAGGGCATCCTGCGGCGCGGCCAGGACAGCGGCGACTTCCGCGACTTCTCGCCGCGCACGCTGGCCGCCACCGTGCAGGGCGCGATCGACGGCGTGATGCTCCAGTGGGTCTTCGACGAGGAGGCCATCGACCTGTCCGACTGCGCGGCCGAGCTGGCGATGATGTTCGACATGGCCACCCGGCGGCGGGCATGACCGCCGCGCCGCCGCCCGGTGGGGGAGCTGCCGGGAACGTCGCAGGGGGGCTCGGTGGGGGAGTGGCCGGGCATGTCGCGGGGGGCCTGGGTGGGTTGCTTCGGGAGCGGGCCGTCGCCCACGGTGACCGTGTGCTGTTCCGCTTCGCCGGGGTCGAGACCACCGTCGCGCAGGTGGAGGACCGCACCGACCGGCTGGCGGCCGTGCTGGCCGCGCACGGCGTCCGCCGGGGCGACCGGGTCGCGGTGATGCTGGACAACGGCGTCGGGTTCCCGGTCGCCTGGCTGGCGATCGCCAGGCTCGGCGCGGTGATCGTCCCGCTGAACCCGGGCTACCGCAGCGCCGACCTGGCTCACATCGTCAAGGACTCCGGCCCGGTGCTGGCCCTGGCCGGCTCGGCCGCCGCGGCGCAGGCGCTGCTCGCGCTGGACTTCGGCGAGGTCGGGCTGCTCGATCCCGCCGACGCCGGGCCCGCACCCGACCCCGTACAGGCCGGCGCCTTCGACGCGGGCGCCGAGGCGGCCGTCGCGGCCGGCTTACGCGACCTGCCCGACGTCGGCTGGGACGACCTCCTCAACCTCCAGTACACCTCGGGCACGACCGGCTTTCCCAAAGGCTGCATGCTCACCCACCGCTACTGGCTCCACCTGGCCGAGCTCGCGGCCGACGTCGCCGCCGTCACGCCGGACGACGTGGACCTCACCGCGCAGCCCTTCCACTACATGGACCCGCAGTGGAACACGGTGCTGTGCCTGCTGACCGGCATCCCGCTGGTGATCCTGCCGCGCTTCTCCGCCTCGGGCTTCTGGCCGTCGGTCCGCGAGCACGGCGCCACCTTCTTCTACGTCCTCGGCACGATGCCGCTGCTGCTGCTCAAGCAGCCGCCCGACGCCGGACTGGACCGCTCCCACCGCGTCCGGCTCGTCCTGTGCTCGGGGATCACACCCGCCCTGCACGCCACGATCGAGGAGCGTTGGGGCGCGCCCTGGCGGGAGGCGTACGGCAGCACCGAGGCTGGGGTGGTGCTGGCCGTCCGGCCCGAGGACACCGCGTGCGTCGGCACCGGCGCGATGGGGTCGCCCGTTCCCGGCAAGGAGGCCAAGGTCGTCCGGGAGGACGGAACCGACGCCGCGGACGGCGAGGTCGGCGAGATCGTGGCCCGCGGCGCGCCGATGCTGACCGGCTACTGGAACCGGGACGAGCCGCTGCTGCGCGACGGCTGGTACCCCATGGGCGACCTCGGTTACCGGGACGCGCGCGGCCACTACCACCTGGTCGGGCGGCTCAAGGACATGATCAGGCGTGGCAGCGAGAACATCGCCGCCGCCGAGGTGGAGGCGGTCCTGACCGGCCACCCGGCCGTGCGCGCCGCCGCCGTGGTCCCGGTGCCGGACGAGCTGTTCGGCGAGGAGGTCAAGGCGTTCGTCCAGGTCGCCGAGCCCGTCGAGCCGCGCGAGCTGGTGGCCTACGTCCGCGCGCGGCTGGCCGCCTTCAAGACGCCGAGGTACGTGGAGTTCGTCGAGGCGTTCCCGATGACGCCGTCCGAACGCGTCGCCAAACACCTGCTGCCCGCCGGACGCGGCGGCGCCTACGACTCCCGGGAGGAAGACCGATGAGCACCGATCTGCGGGTGCGCCGCGCCGGCTCGGCCCTGGTGGTCGCCTTCGACCGGCCCGAGGTGCTCAACGCCTTCCGGCAGCGCACCTACGGCGAGCTGGTCGCCGTCCTGGACGAAGCCGCCCGCGACGACACGGTGGGCGCGGTCGTGCTCACCGGCACCGGCCGCGCCTTCTCGGCCGGCACCGACCTGAAGGAGGCCGGCGCGCAACTGGCCGCCGGGTCCGACGCCGACCTGGTCGAACGGATCGCCGCGCTCCAGGACCTCACCCGCCGCTTCACCGCCCACCCCAAGGTGATCATCTCCGCGGTCAACGGGATCGCGGTCGGCGTCGGCGTGGAGCTGGCCATCGCCAGCGACCTGCGACTGGCCGGCCACGCCGCCTCGTTCGCCTTCAAGGAGGTGCACCGCGGCCTGTTCCCGAGCAACGGCGTCCTGTACGCCCTGCCCCGCCTGATCGGCCACGGCCGCGCGGTGGACCTGCTGCTGTCGGGCGAGACCGTCGACGCCGCCGAGGCGTACCGGGCCGGGCTGGTCAGCCGCCTGGTCCCCGACGCCGACCTGCTCGACACGGCGTTGGAGCTGGCCGAACGCGTCGCCGCCGCCGCGCCCACCCCGGTACGCCTGATCAAGAAGGCCATGCGGCGGGTCTGGGAGCTGGACCTGGAACAGGTGCTCGACCTGGAGACCGAAGGGCTGCTGGCCTGCCTGCGCGGCCAGGACGTGCTCGAAGGCGTCCGGTCCTTCGTCGAGCGGCGTCCCGCCGTCTACCGCGGAAACTGACCGTCCTCGCGATCAATGAGACCCCGGCCCGCCCATGGGCCGGGGTCCGACCTCCCCTTTCCGAGAACAGCAGGGAGCCGAACGCCAATGACCGGGCACGACAGCGGAGGATCGCTCCACCGCGGACTCAGACGACGGCACATGACCATGATCGGGCTCGGCGGCGTCATCAGCGCCGGCCTGTTCGTCAGCAGCGGCAAGGTGATCGCCGACACCGGCCCGGCGGCGCTGGTCGCCTACGCCCTGGGCGGCCTGATCGTCATCCTGGTGATGCGGATGCTCGGCGAGATGGCCGCCGCCCGGCCCTCGGCGGGCTCGTTCGCCGACTACGCCCGTACCGCCCTCGGCCCGCGCGCCGGGTTCCTGGTGGGCTGGTGCTACTGGCTGTTCGCCATCGTCGCGGTGGCGTTCGAGGGGGTGGCGGGGGCCAAGCTGCTGCACTCCCTGTCCGGCGGCATCCCGGTGCTGCCGGCGGCCGTCGCGCTGCTGGCCGCCCTCACCGCGGCCAACCTGGTCTCGGTGCGGCTGTTCGGCGAGACCGAGTTCTGGCTGGCCTCGGTCAAGGTCGTGGTGATCGTGGCGTTCCTCGCCGCCGGGGCGCTGTACGTCCTGGGCCTGTGGCCGTCCGCCGGGGCCGGGGCCGGGCTCGCCACGCTGACCGGGCACGGCGGGTTCGCCCCCAAGGGCTGGGGCGCGGTCCTCACCGCCCTCGTCACCGTGCTGTTCTCCTACTTCGGCGCGGAGATCGTCACCATCGCGGCCGCCGAGTCGGCCGAACCGGCCAAGGAGGTCGCGCGGGCCACCCTGCGGGTGGTCTGGCGAGTGCTGATCTTCTACGTCGGCTCGGTGCTGGTCATCCTGGCGGTCGTGCCGTGGGACCGGGTCCCGGCCAACGGCGCCGACAGCCCGTTCGCGACCGCCATCGCCGCGCTCGGCGTCCCCGGCGCGGCGACGCTGATGACCTGGGTCGTCCTGGTCGCGGTCGTGTCGGTGATGAACGCCGCGCTGTACGCCGCCTCGCGCGTCCTGCGTGCCATGGCCGCCCGCGGCGACGCCCCCGCCGCGGCGGGCCGGGTGCGCGCGTCCGGCGTCCCCGCGCCCGCGCTGCTCGGCGGCGCCGTGCTCGCGCTGGCCCTGATGGCCGGTGCGGGCGCGGCCGGTGACGACGCCTTCGACCTGCTGATCAACACCGCCGGGTTGCTGGTGTTGCTGCTCTACGTCTTCGTCGCGCTCAGCCAGCTCCGGCTGCGCCGCCGTATGGAGGCCGAGTCGCCCGAGCTGCTCAGGCTGCGGATGTGGGGCTTCCCCTGGCTGAGCCGGGTCGTGGTGGCGCTGCTGGTCCTGGCGTTCGCCGCGGTCGCCTCCTCCGCGGAGGCGCTGCCGGTCGTCGGCGCGGTCGCCGTGGCCGTCGGCGGCACCCTGCTCGCCTACGAGATCAGGTCACGCCGCAAGGAGCCCGCCGACGCCGCCGCGGTGGCGCGACGTCCAGGCGTCTGACACCCCCGATCACCGCCGGTTCCCTCTGTACGAGCCCCGAGCGGGCCAGTATAGAAGTTGCGAAAATTCGCAATTTGTTGAACACTAATGTTCGAAAGGCTGGTGCGGAGTCGCGCCGGACGTCGGCAGAAGGCGGGGACCAGGGGTGAGCGAGGCGTTCGCTGCGGCGATCCGGCGCCGGGTGGATGAGGCGGCCGGCGCGCTGCACGCGGCCGAACAGGACGGCGACGCCGACGCGGCGCTGGCGGCCGCCGGAGGGCTGGACGAGGTGCTGCGGATGGCCCGCGCACACGGGGTGGACACGGACCGGAGCCCCGATCCCGCCCCGGCCCGCCAGGCCGCGGAGGGAGAGGAGTCGCGCTGATGTCCGTCCCCCTGTACGAGGCCAAGGCCGAGCTGTTCCGCCTGCTGGGGCATCCGGTGCGCATCCGCGTCCTGGAGCTGCTCCAGGACGGGCCGATGCCGGTGCGCGACCTGCTGGCCGAGATCGAGGTGGAGCCCGCCGGCCTGTCGCAACATCTGGCGGTGCTGCGCCGCTCGGAGCTGGTCACCGCGCGCCGTGACGGATCGACCGTCGTCTACGCGCTGTCCGGCGGGGACGTCGCGGAGCTGCTGCGCGCCGCCCGTCACCTGCTCCAGGCCAAGCTCTCGGGCCGGCACGCGCTGCTGAACGAGCTGCTCGAGTCGGAGGCCGGCGAACGGTGACCCCAGTGCTCCGGGCGGGCTGGGCCCGTCTGCGCCCCGTTCTGCCCGCCCGGGCCGATCTGGCCGCCTTCGGCCGTCATCCGCGCCGTGACCTGCTGGCCGGGCTGACCGTGGCGATCGTGGCGCTGCCGCTGGCGCTCGGCTTCGGCATCTCCAGCGGGCTGGGCGCGCAGGCGGGGCTGGCCACCGCGGTGGTGGCCGGCGCGCTGGCCGCCGTCTTCGGCGGCTCCGCGCTGCAGGTGTCCGGGCCGACCGGGGCGATGACGGTGGTGCTGGTGCCGATCATGCACGCGTACGGCGCCTCCGGCGTGCTGACGGTGGGGGTGCTGGCCGGGCTGCTGCTGCTCGGCCTGGCCCTGGCGCGGGCGGGCCGGTTCATGATGCTGGTGCCCGCGCCGGTGGTGGAGGGGTTCACCCTGGGCATCGCCTGTGTGATCGGCATGCAGCAGGTGCCCGCCGCGCTCGGCGTTCCCACACCCGGGGGCGACAAGGTGCTGGCCGTGGCCTGGCAGGCGATACGCGACTTCGCCGCCCGTCCGAACTGGGCCGCCTTCGCCATGACCGCGGCGGTGGCGGCGCTGATCCTGGTCGGCGGGCGTCTCCGGCCCTCGGTGCCGTTCTCGCTGCTGGCCGTCGTCGCCGCCACCCTCGTCGCGGAGCTGGTGAACCTGCCGGTGGCGCGCATCGACGCCCTGCCCGCGGGGCTGCCCGCGCCGTCCCTGGAGTTCCTGGACGTGGCCGCGCTGAGCTCCCTCGTCGCCCCCGCGTTCGCCGTGGCCGCGCTGGCCGCGCTGGAGTCGTTGTTGTCGGCCGCGGTCGCCGACGGCATGAGCGTCAACCATCGGCACGACCCCGACCGCGAACTGTTCGGCCAGGGCGTGGCCAACCTGATCGCCCCGCTGTTCGGCGGGCTCCCGGCCACCGGCGCGATCGCCCGCACGGCGGTCAACGTGCGCGCGGGCGCCTCCTCCCGGCTGGCCGCGCTCGCTCACGCCGCGATCCTGGGCGTGATCGTGTTCACCGCCGCCGGCCTGGTGGCCCGCATCCCGCTGGCGGCCCTGGCGGGCGTGCTGCTGGCCACCGCGGCGCGGATGGTCGAGGTCGGCTCGGTGCGCGCGATGTTGCGGTCCACCCGCGCCGACGCCGTCGTCCTGGCCTCGACCGCGATCGCCACGCTCGTCCTGGACCTGGTCACCGCCGTCATCCTCGGCCTGATCGTGGCCGGGGCGCTCGCGCTGCGCGCCATCGCCCGCGACGTCCGCCTGGACACCGTGCCCCTGCGGGCCGACCTGCCGGACGACCATGACGCCGAAGAGCACGAGCTGCTGGCCGAGCACATCGTCGCCTACCGGCTGGACGGGCCGCTGTTCTTCGCCGCGGCGCACCGCTTCCTGCTGGAGCTGTCGGAGGTCGCCGACGTCTCGGTGATCATCCTGCGCATGTCCCGCATCACCACGATCGACGCCAGCGGCGCCCTGGTGCTCGGCGACGCCATCACCCGCCTGGAACGACGCGGCATCATCGTGTACGTCTCCGGCATCCGGGACGGCCATCACCGGCCACTGCGCGCCCTGGGCACGATCGCCCGGCTGGACGAGGCGGGGCAGGTGTTCGCCTCCACGCCGGAGGCCATCGCGGCGGCCCGCCGCCATCTCCACCGGACCGGCGTCCTGCCCTCCGCCACCGGCTGAACCCCGCCGGCATCTGCGGACCAGGTGGCATGAACCTGACTTTTCCGTCACTCGGGTTGGCGTGATGATGACGGGGTGCGCCGTATGGGCAAGCAGGGGAAGTTACCGTTCATCGGCCTTGCCGCACTCCTGGTGGCGCTCGTCGCCTGGGGCGTCCTGGCGGGCTGGTGGTCGTTCGTGGGTGACAAGAACAATGTGCCATGGGCGGAACCCGTGGGCTGGCTGGCCGGCATCGGAGGCTCTGTCGCCGGCGTCGTCAGCCTGTTCGTCACCCTGGCCGGGGACAAGAAGGAACGGGCGCGGCGTACGTCCGTGGAGCCGGAACAACGGCGGGAGCCCGAACGGCCCCCCACGACCGGGGTCCAGTCTCCGCGAACCATTCACCGAAGCGCCATCATCGATCGCAAGGACGAGCAGGCCCTTCTCCTGACCCGGCTGACTCAGGGGCCGTGGGGCGTCGTCGTCGTGACGGGAGAACGGGGAGTCGGTAAGACGATGCTCGTGGACCGGGTGGTGGACGAGTTGGCGGGCGCATCGGCCGGTCCGCTGCCGACGATCTTCCGTCACGAGGCCGTTCCCGGCCTGGGCCTCGACGCCAGGACGCTGATCGCCGACCTCGAAGCGCTGCAGGGCGACGGGGTGGTGCGATGGTCCGAGGTCGGCGACGCGCCGCCCGCCGATCACGTGCGAGCGTGCCTGGAGAGGATCGGCGACACCCCGGGGGTGATCGTCGTCGAGCGCGCGGAGAACCTGCTCGACCCGGCCACCCGGCAGCTCGCCGATCCCGAGTTGAGCTCGGTGTTCGAGGTGCTCGCCGCGGACGAGGGCCATCGCGTCGCCGTGGTGCTCGTGACGCGGGTACCGCCGAAGACCGCAGGACCAGGCCGATGGGCGGCTCACGCGCCGATCAAGGTGGGCGGGCTGGAGCGGACGTTCTTCCTCACCTTCATCGGCGACCGGACCAACCAGAAACACACGATGCTCCGGGCGGCGGACAAGTACTACGACTTGTTCGGGGGCAACCTCCGCCTGGCGGAGCTGGCCTGCGTCGTCGCCCAGTCGCCGCAGGACGACACCACCCAGCTGTTCAAGAAGCTGGACGGGAAGACCCGGAGAATGCCCGAATTCCTCATCGAGAGGCTCATACGGGGGCTGGACCCGGGAGAGCGCGCGATCCTCGAAGCGCTCGACGCCTTCGGGACCGCCGTGGACGCGGAGGCGGTGCGCGAACTGCTCGGCCAGGCGGAGGGCGGGACCCGGCTCCGGCTCGGCGACGTGCGGGACATCCTGGCGGGGCTGGTGGACAAACGCGTGGCGGACAGGACGCGCGACGGGGAGTACTGCCTGGCCCTGTCGGAGGAGGAGCGGGCCTGGGCCGGGTTGCCCGGCGAGGACGGACCCGTCGGGGCGAGGCAGAAGAAGCTGCTGACCGACGCCGGTGGCGTGCTCGCCGGCCGCCGCGTGTCGTCCCCGCGGACGGTCGAGCACCTGCGCCTGCACCTCGCCGGGATGCGCGCCTACATCCGGGCGGGCAGCCCGCAGTCCGCCTACAACCGGATCGAGGTCGTCGATCGCGAGCTGCGCAAGCGGCACTGCGCGTTCCTGCTGCGCGAGCCACGGGAGAGGCTGCGGGGCAGGCTCGTCGATGGGGACGCCGAGCGGGAGCTGGAGAACGACATCGCGCTCGGGGACATCTACGCCTCCGGCGGCGATTTCGACAAGGCGAGCGAGGCGTACGGCAGAGCGCTCCAGCAGGCCGACGACCGGCACGACGTGCCCAGCCGCATGCGGGTCCGGGCCAACTTCGCGACAGCGTACTGGTGGAACCGGGACGCGAAGAACGCCGGCGAACACTACAAGGGCGTGCTTCACGAACACGACAAGCTGGCCCGGAGCGGCCGGCAGGAACACCTCGCCCTGCTGCCGGTCCGGATGAGCGCGCTGGAAGGGCTGGCGGACTGCCATCGCCAATGGGGCGACTACGACAGGGCCATCCAGTACGCCGAAGAAGCACGCGCCGTGCCCGGAACGACCGGATATCCCGACACCGACGACGCCCTCGCCCTCGCCCTGTCGGGAAGCGTCTCCATCGACCTGAAGCTGGCCCGCTGGCACGCCGAGCTCGGCGATCTGGCGGCCGCGGAAGGCGCCCTCATGGCCGTCGAGCAGAGGCTGACCGGACACGACGAGGACTGGTTGCACAGCCGCTACCAGGACGGGATCGCCCAGGTGCGGCTCGGACACGACGACGATGAGGCGATGCGGGCGGCGCAGAAGGCGGTGGAGCTCGCGCGGCGGTACAACGATCCGATCATCCTGTTGCGGGCGCGCACGACCCTCTGCCAGATCCACCTGGCCCGGCACGACCTCGCCGACGCCTCCCAGCAGATCGAGAGCGCCGCCCAATACCGCCATGTCGGCCGTCCGCTGCTCACCCCGGCCCTGCGGGCGCTGGTCTCGCTCGCCCGGTCCGGCCAGGACGGCGACGCGGTCAGGCTGTTCCGCGAGCTTCTGGACGAGACGAACCGGCGCATCGAACGAGACGAGGACGACGTCACCGCTTGGAACTTCAAGGGCTTCGCTCTCTGCGGCCTCCACCTGAACAGCGAGGACAGCCTGGCCGGGGCCATGCACGCGTTCCTCGTGGCGCGCGACAGGACGTCACGCGCCACCCCGGGGCTGGTGGGCCGCCTGCTGTTCCTGCTGAAGCAGCTCGACGGGTACGGCCGGCCCCCCGGACGGTTGCAACCGGTCTGCGATGTCCTGACCTTCGAGGAGCCGTCCGCCTGAGCCGGGCCGCTCAGCGCCGTACCCGGCCGGGCCCGGTGCCGAGGTCTTCCGAGAGGCCCGTCCCCGCGCCGAACCACCCCTGTTCCTGTGCCCGGACGATCGCCTGGACGCGGGTGGCGACGCCCATCTCCTGGTAGAGGGCCTGGAGGAGCCGGAACATGGCGCGTTCGGAGTAGCCGGCCCGTCCGGCGAGCTGTGCCACGGTCGAGCCTTCCGCGAGCTGCCGCAGCCAGGACAACTGCCGGGGACTCGGCGGCTTCGTGTCCCCGCCCGTCCGGTGTGCGCCGGTGGCTAGGGCCGTGGCCACGACCGCGGGCAGCACCGCCTGCCCCTCGGCGGTCGCCTCCACCGTACGCCTGAGCACGCCCGCCGCCACGTCGCGCGTCAGCACCGACCGGGCGCCGGCCCGTACCGCCCGCGTCCCCAGCACGGCGGGCTCCTCGCCGATCAGCGCGATCACGGCGTGCGTCGCGGCCACGTCACGCAGCCGGCCGAGGACGTCCCAGTCCCGTTCGTGCTCCAGGGTCAGCAGCACCACGCCGCGCTGGACCTGCCGTACCCAGGCCAGCAGCTCCGCCGGAGCCTCGACGCGATGACCCGCCGCGGACAGGACTGCGGCGACCCCCTCGCGGTACATGGGCAGGGGGTCGACGACCGCGACATGGAGGGCCACCGGTGGCAGGAATTCCCTTCTCGACGGCTGTCGCGGTCGCTCATGGCCGGTGGACGCGCGACGGCCCGGCGCGAACGCGCTTCAGCCTGAATATCAGCCCTGTCAATGGCCCGGGACCGGCGACCGCGGTCCGGCGGCTTCGCGCGGCCCGGTGTCAGGTTCCCGCCGGTGATTGTTCGTGGACCCGCCCCCGAGGCGCTTCCTACCGTCGAGGGCACCCCACGCTAGGAGGTCTTCATGGACGACACCGGCGCGCCGACATTCCACTTCATCGTGACCGATCAGCCGACCGCCCATCGCGCGCTCAGGGTGCGCTACTCCAAGGGCCGGCTTCCGGATCTGCCGAGGGGCGCCGTGCCGACGATCCGGGAGATCGCGAACGAGGACGCGAGGCGGACCCCGGAGGAGGTCGCGGCCGCGTTCGGGAAACGGGAGCCCGAGATGGTCAGGGACATCGGGCGCAAGGTGCTGGTGCACCTGGTCGAGCTGGTGACCGGCAGGCAGGCGAACTGACGCGGCGCTCCCGCCCGCGCCATTGGCGGGTGCCGGGGCGCGGGCGGGGCGGTCGGCTGCCTCGCGAACCACGGAAGCGGGCCCGCCGGGGTGTCCGACAGCAGGCTGGACGGACCCGGACGAACTCGTCTGGCCCACTAGGGCGGCGTGAGCGAGGCGGTCAGGTGGTGGCGGAAGCGGCGGGCCGCCTCGGACACGTACGCGCCCTCCCGCCAGTACAGCCGCAGCACCCGTTCGGCGCCGGGAGCGGCCAGCCGTACGGGCGCGAACGGCGTGCGCGACGCCATCGGCGAGCGGAGATACCACGCGGGCCCGAATCCCACGCCCAGACCGGCGCCGACCATCTCGATGCCCGTGGACGCCTCGTCGATCTCGCAGGCGACCACCAGCTCCAGCCCGGCCTCGGCGAACAGCCGCTCGGCCAGCGTGCGCTGCCAGATCCCCGGCCGGGTGGTGACGACGGGTTCGCCCGCGAGGTCGGCCATGGTCACCTCGCTCCGTCCGGCGAGCCGGTGCCCGAGCGGCACGCCCAGCATGACCTCCTCGCGGACCAGCACCTCATGGCCCAGCCCCGGCCCCTCCAGCTCCTCGGAGGCCAGGCAGAAGTCGACCTGTCCCTCGCTCAGCCGGTCGGCCATGACCTGCGGGGTCGCCTGGAAGAGGCGTACGGCGACGCCGGGATGCTCGGCGATGAAGCTCTTGACCGCCTCGGTGACGGTGAGCAGCGTCTCCGAGGCCAGCGAGACGCTGCCGCGGGCCAGGCCGGCGGCGTCGGTGAGTTCGCGCCGGGCGTCGTCCAGCTCGGCCAGGGCCCGGTCCACCCGGCGCAGGAAGGCGACACCGAACCGGTTGAGGTGGATGCGCCTGCCGTGCCGGTCGAACAGCGGCACCCCGAGATCGGCCTCCAGCCGTGCGATGGTCCGGCTGAGCGAGGGCTGGGCGATGCGGAGCTCTTCGGCCGCCCTGCTGATGTGCTCGTGGCGCGCCACGACCTGGAAATAGCGCAGCGACAGCAGATCCATCATGCCTCTACGGATATCAACTGATGAGAATATCGGTCTTGGACAGCATATAGCAGCCCTTCTTAGGCTCATTCGTGAGAATGCGATCTTCAGGAGGTTCCGTGCCTTTCGGGTATTTGTTCACCGTGGCGCTCGCCGCGATCGGCACGCTGTTCGCGCTGCGGCCGGTGCCGTACTCGCGTCCGCTGGGCCGGCCGAGCTACTACTTCGGCCTGGCCGCCAACGAACTGCCGTTCGCGGCCTTCTTCTGGCTGCTGCTGCTCCCGACGGCGCTGGCGTTCGCCGAGGGTGACATTCACTCGGCGGGCGGCTGGGCCGTCGTCGCCCTGGCCGCCGTGACCACGATCGGGCTCACGGTCATCGCCCGCCGCGCGCTGGGGGAGCGGGCCAGGATCGAGCGCGCCATGACGGAAGGGCTGGGCGCGGGCTGGCGGGCCGGCGCAACCTGCTCGACGTCTACCACCACCGCTCGCGCCCCTCCGGCGCGCCCGTGCTGATCCACCTGCACGGAGGCGGCTACTCCGGCGGCCACAAGAACAGCCAGTCGCTCCCCCCTGCTCCACCACCTCGCCTCCCAGGGGTGGGTGTGCGTCAGCGCCAACTACCGGCTGCGGCCCCAGGCCCAGCACCCGGACCACCTGATCGACCTCAAGAAGATCATCGCCTGGGTACGCGAGCACGCCCACGAGTACGGCGCCGACCCGTCCACGCTGTTCGTCGCGGGCAGCTCGGCGGGCGGGCACATGGCGGCGCCGGCCGCGCTCACCCCCAACGACCCCGCCTTCCAGCCGGGCTTCGAGCACGCCGACACCTCCGTGACCGGCGTGATCTACCTGAACGGCTGGTACGGCCCCTACTTCGACGACGACCCCGCGTCCTCGCCGCCGGCCCACATCACCGCCGACGCACCGCCGTTCCTGGTGGCCCACGGCGACCTGGACCCGCTGGTGCCCGTGGCGGACGCCCGGCACTTCGCCGACCGCCTGCGCCGGACGTCGGCGTCCCCCGTCGTGTACGCCGAGCTGCGCGGCGGCAACCACGCCTTCGATCTGTACCACTCGGTCCGCTTCGAGGCGGTCGTCGACGCGGTCGAGGGCCTCACCGCCTGGGTGAGAGCACGGGAGCGGGTGGCCGGCCTCATTCGGGAGTCTGCTCCAGCAGGCCTCGGGCCAGCCGGCGAACGGCGTCGCCCAGCTCGCGCGGCGACCGGATCGTGAACGGGAAGCCGAGCCCGGCGAGCATGGCGGCCATGCCGTCCAGCGACTCGGCGCGCATCCGCAGGAGGGTCCCGTCCGGGGCGCCGGTGAGCGTGGCCACCGACGGCGGGATGCGACGGGCCGCCTCGGCCGGCGGGACGTGCAGAAGGACCTCGACCGCGTGCGCGTACGGCACCCGCGCCAGCGACGCGGTGACCTGCCGCACCGGGTCGGACTCCTCGGGAATCTCATAGGACGCCGTCCCGGGGACGACGGACGAGATCCGGTCGAGGCGGAAGGTGCGGATCTCGCCGGACAGGTGGTCGAGGCCGGTGACGTACCAGCGGCCGGAGTGGAGGACCAGGCCGTGGCCGTCCAGTTCACGTTCGGTTCGTGAGCCCTTCCAGGAGCGATAGGCCAGCGTGACCCGGCGGCGGTCGCGGATCGCGGCGGCCAGGGTCAGCACGGCCCGGCTCGCGGGCGTCGGCGTCGCGCGCTCGGCGAGGGTGAAGTCCAGGGTCTCCTCCAGTGCGCCGGCCTGCTCGCGCAGCGTGGCCGGCAGCACCCGCCGGATCTTGGCCAGGGCGGCTTCGGTGGCCTCGGCGGCCAGGCCCAGGCGGCGTCCGGCGAGCAGGCCGAGGACCACGGCGGTGGCCTCGTCGTCGGTGAGCATCAGCGGCGGCAGCTTGTAGCCGGGCATCAGCCGGTAGCCGCCGTAGCGGCCGCGCTCGGCGGCGACCGGGATGCCCAGGTCGGCGAGCCGGGCGGCGTAGCGCCGGACGGTCCGCTCGTCCACGCCGAGCCGCTGAGCCAGGTCCCTGCCGCCCAGGACGTGGTGCGCCTGGAGGAGTTCGAGCATCGCCAGCATCCGGGTCGCCGGATATGACACAGGTCACCCACTTGATCCGGGCGGATTCTGTCCGCTTTCGGTTTTAGCGTAGCGACATCGGCTCACTGGAAGGACGAAGAGATGGCGAACTACGTACTGGTGCCCGGACTCTGGCTCGGCGCCTGGGCCTGGGACCGGGTGGCGGAGAGGCTGCGCGCCGCCGGGCACCGGGTGCGGGCGGTCACGCTGACGGGGGTGGCCGAGCGGGCCGCGGAACTGTCGCCGGAGGTCGGCGTGGAGACGCATGTCGCCGACATCCTCGCCGCGATGGACGGATGGGAGGAGGTCGTCCTGGTCGGGCACAGCGGCGCGAACGTCCCGGTGACCGCGGTCGCCGACCGGCACCCCGAGCGGATCGCCCGGATCGTGTACGTCGACACCGCGTCGCTGCCGTCCGGCGTGGCGGTGATCGACTTCAACGACGAGGTCACCCAGAAGGCCTGGCGCGCCCAGGTCGGCGACGGTTACGCGCTCGACGTGCCCGCCTACGAGCAGGGGGCGGGCAGGTTCGACGGACTGACCGAGGAGGACTGGGAGCGCGTCCGCGAGAGGGCGACGCCGCACCCGTGGGGCGCGGTCACCCAGCCGATCGAACGGCCTCAGGACATCCCGGCGACGCCGAAGACCATGGTCGCCTCGACGATGCCGGTGGCGCTGATCCACGAGCTGATCGCCTCGGGGAACCCGGCGTTCGCCCCGCTCGGCACGCCCGAATGGACCTTCGTCGAGCTGCCGACCGGCCACTGGCCGATGTTCTCGCGCCCGGACGACCTCGCCGCGCTGCTCTGACGACCCGGCCGGTCCGCCGGGTGCGGCCTGGTCAGCGCCGCGTCCCCCGGACGGGGGCCGGCTCGGCCGGAGGGGAGGTGCCGTCCAGGTAGGCGAGCACGGCCCGGACGCGGCGGTGGCCGGAGTCGTCCGGGGCCAGGCCGAGCTTGGCGAAGACGTTGCCGATGTGCTTGTGGACGGCGTTGTCGGAGATGCGCATCCGCTCGGCGATGGTGGCGTTGTCGTGCCCCTGCGCCATGAGCGCCAGGGACTCCCGCTCGCGGGCGGTGAGGGCGGCGAGGGGGTCGTCGGGGCGGCGGGCGAAGAGCTGGGCGATCACCTCGGGGTCCATGGCGGTGCCGCCGGCCGCGACGCGGCGCAGGGCGTCGACGAACTCGGCCACCCGGCCGATCCGGTCCTTGAGCAGGTAGCCGATGCCGCCGCGGCCGTCGGAGAGCAGCTCGCCGGCGTACTCGCGCTCGACGTACTGGGAGAGCACCAGGATCGGCAGCGCGCCGTGCTCGCGGCGGGCCCGCAGCGCGGCGTGGATCCCCTCGTCGCGGAACGACGGCGGCAGCCGCACGTCCACGATGGCGATGTCGGGGCGGTGTTCGGCGACGGCGTCGAGGAACGCCTCCCCGTCGCCGACGACCGCCACGACCTCGCAGCCCTTCGCCGCCAGCAGCAGCTTCAGCCCGCTGGACAGCAGAACGTTGTCCTCGGCGATCACGACCCGCACGGAACCTCCTGAAACGATCACAATGCGCACGGCATCCGGACGGCGAGCGTGGTGGGGCCGCCCGCGGGGCTGTCGAGGCGGACCACGCCGTCGAGGGCGGCGACCCGCCGGCGGATCCCGGGGATCCCGGTGCCGCGCGCCTCGTCGGCGCCGCCCCTCCCGTCGTCGGTGACCTCGATGGACAGCACGTCGCCGGACCGCTCGACCCGCAGGGCCGCCCGGGTGGCGGCGGCGTGCTTGGCCACGTTCGTCAGCGCCTCGGCGATCACGTAGTAGGCCACCGTCTCCACGGACGCCGGGAGCACGCCCAGCTCGGCGAGCTCGATGTGGACCGGCACGCCCGACCGGGCGGCCAGCGCCGTCAGCGCGCCGTCGAGCCCGCGGTCGGCCAGGATCGGCGGGTAGATCGTCTGGAGCACCGTGCGCAGTTCGGCCATCGCCTCCTCGGCCGTCTCGTGCGCCTGCCGGAGCAGCGCCGCGACCGTCTCCGGGTCGTCGGCGAGCGACTCCCGGGCCAGGCCCAGATGCATGGCGATGGTCACCAGGCGCGCCTGCGTCCCGTCGTGGAGATCGCGTTCGATGCGCTGGAGCTCCGCGCCGTGGGCGTCGACCACGCCGACGCGGCTCCTGGTCAGCACGTCGACCCGCTCGGTGAGCCGTTCGCGGGCCGACGGCGTGAGCAGCGCCAGGCACAGCCGGGCGTGCAGCCGCGCCAGCACCGGCAGCCCCCACCAGGCCGCCGCGCCGAGGACGGCGATCTGCGCGGCGCCCCCGACCAGCGCGGTCACCCAGTCGCCCACCTGGACGTCGTAGAAGGAGAACAACGTGGGCCGCACGCCGACGGGGAACGCCCACCACAGGGACATCGCCACCGCGGCGACCACGATGTTGCCCAGGCACAGCAGGGCGGCCAGCCCGAGCGGGAACCCGACGGCGACGTGCGCGAGGGCCCAGGGGAGATCCCGCCGCCCGCCCGGCCGCCCGTCGGCCGGGACGCCGAGCAGCCCGCCGGCCCGCCGGCGGTGCCAGGCCGCCCAGCCCCGCCCGGCCGCCGGCGCGAGCAGCACCGGCAGGGCGAGCGCCGTGGCCACGGCGGTGGCCAGCGTGCCCAGCAGGTAGATCGAGCCGGAGAACGCACGGTCACGCATGCGCACCTCCTCACGACTCCGTACGGATCCCAGTATTTGTCACCATGTCCCGCCGGACACTACAGCGGGCTGTACCAAGGCGCGTGCGGCCGGCTGTATCGTGCCGGGGCTGCGGCCGCAATAGCGTCCCCGGCCATGAAACCGACACGTGTGAGACGCCTGGTCCCGGCCGCCGCCCTGACCGCCTTGATCGCCCTGTCCGCCTTCGCGCCCCCGGCCGGCGCCGGCGCCGTCGCGCCTCCGTCGCTCGACTGGAAGCCGTGTGCCCAGGGCTCCGACGACGCCGTGGGCAAGGAGCTCGACCGGGCGGGCGCACGGTGCGCGGCGCTCACCGTCCCGCTCGACCACTCCAGGCCGGGCGGCCGCACGATCGAACTCGCGCTGTCCCGCATCCCCGCCGCCGACCGCGCCCACCGCATCGGCACCCTGGTGCTCAACAGCGGCGGACCCGGCGAGAGCACGCTGGACATGCCCCTGCGGACCCGCGCGGCCATGAAGGACGTCGCCGCCCGGTACGACATCGTCGGCCTGGACCCGCGTTTCGTCGGGCGCAGCACGCCGCTCGACTGCGGCTGGCCCATCGGCCTGTGGGTCCGCTCGGCCGGCGCGACCCGCGCCCGGTTCGATCACCAGGTGGCGGTGCAGCGCGACCTGGCCGAGCGCTGCGCCGAGCGCCACGCCGACGTGCTCCCGTACGCCAACACCCGCGACACGGCCCGCGACCTCGACCTCGTGCGCCGCGCCCTCGGGGAGCGCCGGATCTCCTTCCTCGGCTACTCCTACGGCAGTTACCTGGGCGCGGTCTACACCCAGCTGTTCCCCGGCCGCACCGACCGCGTGGTCCTGGACAGCGCGGGCGACCCGGACAAGTGGGGCCCCAGGGCGATGCGGGGCAGCGAGGACGAGGCGGACCGCGCGCTGCGCGGCTGGGCGTCCTGGGCCGCCGCCCGTCACGGCGCCTACGGCCTCGGCGCCACCACCGCCCGGGTGCTCGCCACCGTGGACACGATCGTCGCCGCCGCCGAGGACGGCCCGCTGCGCGTCGGCCGGTACGAGGTGGACGACCAGGCGGTCCCGTACCTCCTGTCCGTCGGCTCGGCCAACGACCGCCCGGAGGCCCGCGCCGAGTTCGCCGCCACCGTCCGGACCCTGAACGAGGCCGCGCACGGCCGCCCGGCCGAACCAGGCGCCGAACTCGCCGGATTCCTCGCGTTCGTCCTGACCGGCGCCGGCTCCCCGCTCGCCGGTCCGGCCGCCGCCATCACCTGCGGCGACCGGGCCGCGCCGCGCGACCCCGACGTCTACTGGGACGACGTCCAGCGCAGCCGTGTGCGCCACCCGCTCTTCGGGCCCGTCAAGAACAACATCTGGCCCTGCGCGTTCTGGCCGACGCGGCCGCGCGAGCGCCTCACGCGCGTCGCCAACGCCACCCCCGCGCTGATCGTGTCCGCCACCGGCGACACCGCCACCACCTACCAGGGCAGCAAGGCCATGCACCGGGCGCTGTCCGGCTCCCGCCTGCTCACCCTGCGCGGCGTCACCGCCCACGGCATCTACGGCGAGTACGGCGACGCCTGCGTGGACGCCAAGGTCAACGCCTACCTGGCCACCGGCGCCCTCCCCGCCACCGACCAGACCTGCCGCCCCTGACCCGCCCGCTGCCGCCACGCGCGTCGGCGCCGACCGCCGCGCACCCGCACGGCGATCGGCGCCTTGTGGTCGGCCGTCTTTGCTAGCGGCCTCTCACCCGTACCTCTGCCAGGGCCAGGGGATTGGTGGCCGAGGAGAGCTGGATGCGCACGTGCCGCCCGGTCGTGCCGGCGGGCAGCCTGATCGTGCTGGGCCGTCCGGCCTGCTCCTGCACGTGCACGGCGGTCACGCCCGGTGTCGTGCGGGCCGCTTCCAGGCCGTCCGCGGTGATCGGCTGTTCGGAGGACATCACCCAGTAGTCGCGCAACCGGTCGGCGCAGCAGTCGGTGCGGTTCCAGATCTCGACGCTGTCCAGGTCGGCCGAGGCTCCCAGATCGACCTGCCACCAGGCTTCCTTGGCCGGTTCCGCGGTGTGGGTGACCGAACCGCTCCAGAAGCTCCCGTCGGTGTTGCCGTCCACGGCCCGCGAGGCCGGGGCGTCGTAGCCGGTGCTCTGCTGGGTGGCCGGCTTGCCCTCGGCCAGGTTGGGCAACACCACCGAGACGGGCACCGGGTACGGCACGCGCAACCGGCCCGACTTGAGCGTTGCCCGCATCGGCATCGCGGCGGGCTCGGCCCCTTCTGGCACGGTCACGGTGACGGGCACGTCGGCGCTCGCCCCGCCCGCCAGGTTGCCGATCCTGGTGTTCGCCGCGTTCACCGTCCAGCCTTCGGGCGCGGTGAGTTCCAGCGAGGCCCCGTGCAGCGGCTTGGAGCCGGGGTTGGTGACGGTCACCTTGCCGCTGAAGGTCTCACCGGCCTCTACGAACTCGGGCAGATCGGTGCCGAAGCGCGGCAGGGCCGACACGCCGGGCGTCTCGATCTTGAAGGAGTAGGCGTACTTCCCGGTCTCGGCGGGGGTGGTGACGACCACCCGGCCCTGCTCGTCGCGCTGCCACCGCAGCGGGCCGCTGTCGGAGCCGAGCAGCGTGATGCGCGTCCCGGGGGCGACCGGCACGTCCGCGCCCAGGGTGAGCTGCTCGCCCGGCCACTTCAGCGCGGTGGCGTAGAGCACGCCGTCCTTGACGGTGTACCGGAGGTCGTCCGGGCCGCCCTTCTCCTCGGCCCGGTTCCAGTACGTGGTGCCGTACATGGCCTCGCCGTTGACCTTCAGCCAGGAGCCCATGTCCAGCAGCCGTTCGCGCTGCACCTCGGGGATGGTGCCGTCGGCCTTCGGGCCCACGTCCAGCAGCAGGTTGCCGTTCTTGCTGACGATGTCCACGAAGGAGTCCACGAGCTGGTCGGAGGTCAGGTAGTCCTCGATGGGCTCGTTCTGGTTGTAGCCGTAGGAGTGGGCGATGCCGCGGCTGGATTCCCACTTGACGGGGTCGATGTCCGGCTTGACGGAGTACTCGGGCGTCTGGAAGTCCAGCTCGTGGCTCTCCAGCGCGCCGCTCTCGATCTTGCACCGGTTGGCGACCGCCACCTCCTTGCCCTTCTTGGCCGCCTGGTTGTAGTAGTCGGCGATCACCCCCGCGGTCTGCCACTGGGCGGCCGAACGGTCCCACTGGCCGTCGCACCACAGGATGTCGGGGTCGTAGCCGTCGATCAGCTCGCGCATCTGCGGGAGCATGTAGTCCTTGACGTAGTCGCCGTTCTGCGGAGCCCCGGTGTACGGCACGGGCTGACCGGTGTACGGGTTGGTCGCCGGCTGGCCGGTGAACAGCGGGTTGTACCACTCCATGAGCGAGTAGTAGAAGCCCGCGCGCAGCTTCCCGTCGGCGCGGGCCGCGGTGAACAGCTCCTTGGCCAGGTCCCGCTTCGGGCCCATCGCCATGGTGTCGCGCTCGCTCACCTTGCTGTCCCACAGGGCGACGCCCTCGTGGTGCTTGGAGGTGAGGACGAAGTACTTGGCCCCGGCGTCGTTGAAGAGCTTGACCCAGTCGGCGGCGTCGAACTTCTCCGCCTTCCACTGCTCGGCGAAGCGGTCGTAGGAGAAGTCCTGGCCGTAGGTGTCCCGGTGGTAGCTGTTGGTCGCGTTGCCGGGGGAGTTCATGTAGTACCAGTACCACTCGGCGTAACTGCCGCGCGGGCCCCAGGCCGGGACGGAGTACGCCCCCCAGTGGAGGAAGATGCCGAACTTGTCGTTGTTGAACCATTTGGGGGTCGGATGACTGTTTAGTGATTCGACGGTCGGCTCATACGGGCCGTCTGTCGCTGCCTGGGCAGGAGCAGGCAGACATCCGATGATGCTGAGCATGGAGACGGCGAGAAGTCGACGTAAGCGGGCCATGGCCACTCCAAAGCGGGGGAGAGATTGGAGGAAACGTAGCCCGATCTCCGTGGCGTCGGCAAGAGCTGTGCGCAGATTCATCCGATGTCTGTCCTGAAGGGCGAGACGGCGTCACGCCCCGGCTCCGCCCGCCGCCGTGGTCCACCGCCACGGCGGGATGTCGGTGCTGGACAGCGTCTGCCCGCCGGAGGCCACCGCGTAGAGCCGCTCCAGGACGGTGTTGGCGGCCAGCCCGGCCGCGCCGGTGATCGACCCGCGTTCCTTCAGCGTCGAGGGCACGATCGGCGGCGCCGGCCGTACCGTGCACAGGGCCTCGACGTGCCGGCGGAGCGGCTCCAGGAAGGTGTCGCCGGCACGCGCGTTGCCGCCGCCGACCACGACGATCTCGGGGTCGATCGCGAGCACGAGCGCGGCGATGCCGATCGCGATCTCCCCGCTGAACCGGTCGACCGCCTGGACGGCCGGAGCCTCGCCGTCGGCCGCGGCGGCGAACACCTCCTCGCGGTTGAGCCGCCGTCCGTCGGCGAGCCGCACGTCGTGCAGGAACTCCTGGGCGTGCTCCCAGCCGAGGTGCGGCAGCGCGCCGATCTCGCCGGCCGCGCCGTTCGCGCCGCGGACGACCATGCCGTTCAGGACGAGCCCCGCCCCCGTGCGGTTGCCCGAGTGCACGTAGATCGTCGAGGTCGCGTCGGTGGCGCTGCCCTTCCACGCCTCGGCGAACGCGGCCAGGTTCGAGTCGTTCTCCACTGCGATCGGGCACTCGAAGTGCGGTTCCAGCGCCGCGCGCACGCTGAAGCCGGCCCAGCCCGCCGCCCCCTTGGTGATGACGTCCTGGTAGACCACGGCGGGCACGGCCGCGCCGATCGCCCAGACCTCGGCCCGCCCGCGCCCCTGCTCGGCGAGCAGGCGGTCGACGACCCGCACGGCGGCGGCGACGAGATCGCCGGGGGCCTGCGAGACGGACGAGGCGACCGCCCCCGCGGCCAGCACCTCGCCGTTCAGGTCGGCGATCTCGGCCCTGGTGGTGTGCTGGCCGAGGTCGATGCCGACCACGACCGCCGCCTCGGCCCGGAAGCGGTAGCGGCTGGCCGGCCGACCGGCGCCGGTCGGGGCCAGCGGCTCGACCGGGACGGCCCAGCCGAGCGTGACGAGGTTGGCGACGACGGAGTCCGCGGCGGTCTTCGAGAGCCCCGTGGCCTGGGCGACCATGGGGATGGTGAGCGGCTCCCGCCGGATCGCCTCGATCACGGCCAGGGAGTTCAGGCGCCGTAGCCGCGACTGGTCTCCGGCGCGGCGCAGCGGGCTCTGCTCACGTCCGAACAGCACACTCATCCACAACCCTCTCGATTCCTGCGGCGTCGGGTGACGCACGGAGTACGGGTCAACCTCTTCCATTAATACAGAAACTGTCTTTATTATTGCGCAGCGCAGTCCCGCCTCGCGTCGCACGGCACCCCGTAGACGCCTGCCCCCAGAAGGGAACAGCAATGCGCAACAGCATCCGCGTCACGGCCGTCGTCAGCGCGCTCCTCGTCCTGAGCGCGTGCGGCACGAAGCTCCAAGGCGGCGAGCCCTCCGGCGCCTCGCCGGACTCGAACGCGAAACCCCTGGTCTACTGGGGAAAGTGGGCCAAGGGCACCCCGCAGGCCACGCTCTTCGAGAGCATCATCGCCGACTACGCCAAGGAGACCGGGCGCAAGGTCGACGTGCAGTGGCTCGGCAAGGCCCAGGAAGAGCAGATCAAGAACGCGATCGCGACCGGGGAGGGCCCCGACCTCTTCGACACGGCGATCGACCACACCGCCGAGTTCCGCGCCGCCGGCGCGCTCGGCGACATGGCGGACGTCTTCAAGACCAAGATCCCCGGCGAGAACGCCACGATCGAGCAGGTCCTGCCGAAGAGCGTGCTGAAGGCGATCAGCGACGACAAGGGCTACGGGTTCGTGCCCCACAGCGTCTTCTCCGTGGGCCTCTGGTACGACGCCGCCCGCTATCCCGACTTCGCCACCACCCCGCCCAAGACCTTCGGGGACTTCCTCGCCGTCGCGGGCAAAGAGAAGGCCGCGGGCCGCCGGCCGATCGCGCTCGACGGCACGGTCAACTCCTACAACGCGTTCTGGCTCTACCAGCTGCTGCTCTCGACGGCGGGCCCCGGCGCGCTGCGGCAGCTCGCCGAGGACCCCGGCGCCTGGGACCGTCCCGAGGTGAAGCGGGCCGCGACCGAGCTCGAATCGCTCGTCGAGGCCGGGCTCTTCCAGCCCGACCACATGGCCACGAAGTTCCCCGACGCGCAGAACGCGTGGGCGGCCGGCGACCACACCTTCAACCTGAACGGCACCTGGCTCGGCAGCGAGACGGCCTCGCTCCGCGCCCCGGCGGTCAAGGCGCGCATCATCTCGTTGCCGCCGGTGGACGCCTCGAAGGGCTCGGCGGTCACGATCGGCGCGCTCGGCTGGGGGATGAACCCGAAGTCGAAGAGCCGGCAGGCGGTCGCGGACTTCCTGGCCTTCGCGATGCAGAAGAAGTACATCGACCGGATCGCGACCGACGCCGACAACATCCCGTCGCGCGCCGACTCCCCGGCCCCCGAGGCGCTCACCTCGATCCAGGAGTCGATCCGCACCGCGACGGCGGTCAGCCTCGACTTCGACGGCGTCGCCACCGTGGCGCCCAAGTGGTTCAACGACGTCTTCCTCCCGCTCGACGACAAGCTCGTCGGCGGCTCGATCGACGCCGCCAAGTTCCTGGCCGAGGGCAAGGCGCAGACCGCCGAGCTGGGCGAATAGTGGTCGCGGACACCATGGCGCGGCCCAAGGCACGCCGAGGGCGGGCGGCGGCCGACGGCGGCGCCCTGCACGTCGAGCGCCGCCGGCTGTACCTCCCGTTGCTGCTGCCGGCACTGATCGCCTACCTGCTCTTCTTCGTCGTGCCGTCGGTCTTCGGCGTCGTGCTCAGTTTCGCCGAGTGGTCGGGGCTGGGCACCGAGTTCTCCTGGGTCGGCCTCGCCAATTACGCCGAACTCCTGTCGAGCCGGATGTTCCTGTCGTCGTTCCTGAACACCGTCCTGCTGACACTGATCGTCGGGGCGGCGCTCTTCCTCGTCGCGGTCGCCGCGATGGTCGCGCTGCGCACGGCTCGCGCCGGCGCCTTCATCCGGTCGGCCGTCTTCCTGCCGTTCATGATCTCACCGATCGCCGTGGGTCTCGCGGTCTCGTTCCTGTTCAACCCGAAGGGCATGGTGAACAGCGTCCTCGGACTGGCCGGCCTGGACGCGCTGCGCCAGCCCTGGCTCGGGCCCGAGCTCATCTTCCGGGTGATCATGGCCGGGGTCGTGTGGAGCGCGGCCGGCTTCTACGTCGTCCTGGTGATGTCCGCGGTGGACGGGATCCCCCCGAGCCTGTACGAGGTGGCCCGCATCGAAGGCGCCGGTCTGATCCAGCAGTTCAGGTACGTCACCCTGCCGCTGACCCGGGACATGATCGCGATCGCCGCGGCCCTCTGGGCGATCGCCGGCATCAAGACGTTCGAGATCGTCATCGCCTTCGTCGGCACGGCGGGCACCCCTCCGCCGGAGGCCAGGACCCTCGCCGTCGAGCAGTACCTGCGGGTCACGGGCGGACGCGTCGGCGGCATGGCGCAGCTCGGCGAGGCGGCCGCCATCGGGGTGGTCATGACGGCCATCACCGTCGGGCTGATCGTGCTGTCCCGCCGCATCCAGCGGCGCGACCGGCTGGAGTGGTCATGACCGGCTCCGCCCGACGCCCGGCCGACGTCTTCGGCGCCTCGCTGATCGTGCTCATCAGGGCCGGTCTCTGGCTGTGGGTGCTCTTCAACGTCGCCATGGTCGTCTGGGTCATGCTGAACTCGGTCAAGACCTCACGGTCGATCTTCGCGAACCCCGTGGGGATGCCCGACACCTGGATGTGGGAGAACTTCGCCACCGCCTGGTCGGACTCGGGGCTCGGGGCCGCCGCGCTCAACTCGGTGGTCCTGGTGACCGTCTCGGTGGCGCTCATCATGGGGCTCAGCATCCCGGCGGCCTACGCGGTGGCGCGGCTGGGCGGACGGTCGAGCGGGCCGGTCGCGACGTTCTTCGCCGTCGGCATGAGCATCCCGTTCCAGGCGTTCGCCGTGCCCATGGTGCTCATCGGCGTCGGCCTGTCGAGGTTCATGATCGACTGGGTGACGGGGGCGTGGGATCCACGCGTCACCGTCGCGCTCTTCTACGTCGTGCTGAGCCTGCCGTTCAGCGTCTTCGTGCTCATCGGCTACTTCCGGTCGCTGCCCGGCGAGCTGGAGGAGGCCGCGGCCCTGGACGGCGCGACGCCGTTCAGGACCTTCTGGCGGATCATGGTCCCGCTCGCCAGGCCCGGCATCACGACCGTGGCCGTGCTGAACGTGCTGAGCCTGTGGAACGAGACCGTGATCGTGCTGATGCTGGTGCCCAACCAGCGCATGCAGACGCTGAACGTCGCGCTGCTCAACTTCTACTCCAACATGCAATACACCTCGAACTGGGGCGGGCTCTTCGCCGGCGTCGTCATCGTCGTGCTCCCCATGATCGTGATCTACCTCTGGTTCGGCCGCCGCATCGTCAACGGCATGACGCAAGGCATCGGCAAATGACTGACAATCGCGCGGAAACGGATGGTCACCCCATGCACGGAACGGTCGGACTCATCGGCGCGGGCGGCATCGCCAACGCGCATCTCCCGGCCTGGCTCGACCTCGGCTACGACGTCGTGGTCTTCTCCGTCGCCGACGACGCGGAGCGGCTCATCGCCCGGCACGGCGGCGGGCGGTCCGTGGCCGGCCTGGAGGAACTGCTCGGCGCGGCCGACGTCGTCGACATCTGCACGCCGACGCACACCCACCGTGAGCTGGCGCTCGCCGCCCTTGAGCACGGCCTCCCGACGGTGTGCGAGAAACCTCTGACCCGCACACTCGGAGAGGCGGAGGACCTCGTCGCGCGGTTCGCCGCGGCCGGGGTGCCGCTCTTCCCCGCCCACGTCGTCCGGTACTTCGCCGAGTACGAGGAGCTGTGGCGCGCGGTGACGCGCGGCGACGTGGGCCGCGTCGGCGTGCAACGCCACACCCGCCAGGGACGCAGCCCGCAGAGCGGCTGGTATCTCGACGAGCACCGCTCGGGCGGCGTGCTCCTCGACCTCATGATCCACGACATCGACGTCGCCCGCTGGATCGGCGGCGACGTCGAGCGGGTGTTCGCCCGGACGAACGTCGTGGACGGCAGCCAGAGCACGCAGGCGTTCCTGACGCATGCCGGGGGCGCGATCTCCGTGCTCACCGCGACCTGGACCACCGCTCCGATCGAGTTCCGGACGCAGTTCGAGGTCGCGGGGTCCGGCGGCGTCCTGCACGGCGACTCCGCCGAGCGCCGCGCCTTCCGCTACGAGGGACACGCCGAGCCCGGCGCGGACCTCCTTCCTGACTTCTCCCCTCTCACCAGCCCCTATCGCGCCGAACTGGCGGATTTCATGCGGTCCATCGCGACCGGCGCAGCGCCGAGGGTCACCGCCCTCGACGGCCTTGAGGCCATGCGCATCGCCGACGCCGTGGCCCGCTCGGCCGCCGCCGGCCTGCCCGTCGACCTTCAGCCCACCAAGGAAGAGGTTTCTGCCGCATGAGGATCGGAATCCTCTCCTTCGCCCACCTGCACGCGACCGAGTACGCCGCCGCGCTGCGCCGTGCCGGCGACGTCGAGATCGCGGCGTGCGACGCCGGCCACGCCGACCGCCCCACGGGGGAGCCCGGCGGCCGTGCGCTCGCCGACGAGCTCGGCATCGGCTGGTTCGAGACCGAGGAGGACCTCTGGGCCTGGCGGCCGGACGGCGTGGTGATCTGCGCCGAGAACGTCAGGCACCGCGAGCTCGCGGTCCGCGCCGCCGCCGAGGGTGTGCACGTGCTGTGCGAGAAGCCGCTGGCGACGTCGCTCGCGGACGCGGCCGAGATGCTCGGCGCCGCCCGCGCCGCGGGCACCGTGCTGATGACGGCGTTCCCGGTCAGGTTCGCCCCCGCCTACGCCGAACTGCGCGCGGCGGTACGACACGGCGACCTCGGCCGGATCGTCTCCATCGCGGCCACGAACTGCGGCGGCGTGCCCACCACCCGGGACTGGTTCGTCGACCCGGCGCGCAGCGGCGGAGGCGCCCTGACCGACCACGTCGTGCACGTGGCCGACCTGCTCGCCGACCTCCTGGACGAGGACCCCGTCGAGGTGTACGCCATCGCCAACACGATCCCGAACCCGGCGCAGAACGGCGCCGCCGCACCGGTCGAGACCGCCGGGCTCGTCTCCCTGCTCTACCGCGACGGCGCCATCGCCTCGATCGACTGCTCCTGGTCGCGCCCGCCCGGCCGGCCCAACGCTGGCGACCTGGTCACGCTGACCGTCGTCGGCACCGAGGGCGTGGCCGAGATCGCGCCCTTCGCCGGCGTCCTGACCGGCTGGAACAGCCGCGGCGCGGTCGCCGCCGGGTACGGCGCGCCGCTGGACGACCTGCTGATCCGCGCCTTCCTCGACGCGGTGCGCACCGGCGAGGCCCGCCAGCCGGACGCGAGGGCGGGCTACCGCACCGTCGCGCTGGTCGAGGCGGCGTACCGGTCGCTGACCGAGACGGCCCCCGTGCGCCTTGAGATGGAGAACCGATGAGACGCGGCCCGCTGTCCCTGGCCCTTTCGTTAGCGGTCGCCGCGGCCCTGGCCGTCGTGCCCGGTCACGCCGCCGCCGCGACGGCCGCCGAGACGCCGACCCCCCGCACGACGGTCACCTTCACCGACACCCACGAGGTGCTGCACGGCAACCCGTACACCGGCACCGCCTTCGACATCAACTCGCCCAAGCCCGCGGGCCAACGCGGCTGGGTCTTCGCCGACGACCCCGCGATCACCGCGTTCATCGACGGCAAGGAGAAGATCCCGGACGAGGCGGACATCGTACGGCTCCAGATCGCGTGGGCCGACTTCGAGCCCGACGACGACGCCTTCACCTGGGACCGCCTGGACGCGTTCATGAAGCGCATCGTCGAGCAGGGCAAGACCGTGGAGTTCCAGCTCCTCATGTCCGAGGCGCCGGACATCCAGAACGACCCGAGCGTCTTCGCCTACGAGTACCCGCCCGCCTGGCTCTTCGACAAGCTCGGCGCGGGGTTCCGGCTCGCGCCGTACAACACGGTCTACAAGTCGCGGCAGCCGATCTACCACGACCCGATCTACCTCGCCGAGCTCAAGGAGGCGGTCGGCGCCTTCGCGGCCCGCTACGACACGAACCCGGGGATGGCCTGGGTCGACCTGCGCGCCTTCGCGCTGTTCGGCGAGTGGTCCGGCTGGAACGACGCGATGAACTTCCCCTGGCCCGACAACGCCACCCGCTCGAAGACGCTGCGCGCGATCATCGACATCTACGCCGACGCCTTCACCCGGACGATGGTCATGATGCCGAACCCCGGCGCGGACGTCGTCGCGACCGACCCCGACGCCGACACCCAGGCCAAGCGGTACGTCGCGTTCGGCTACGACCAGGCCGCCCGCAACGAGAACTGGGGCCTGCGGTCCGACACCGTGAACAGCGCCTTCCCGTGGATGCAGTACGGCACCGGCAGCGAGAACGTGTGGATCAACCGCAAGCTCCGCCGTGACCTCATCCAGGTCTCGGAGGGCGCGGGCTGGGACAGCGGGATCATGCTGAACAACCCGCGGCTCGTCGTCAAGAACGCGCTGGAGGCCTACCACTCGAACCTCCAGGGCATCAACAACACGAGCTTCGCGCAGTGGCAGGCGATGAAGGACGCGTACGGCGAGTGGTTCACGACGCTCGGGCGCTACTCCGGCTACCGGTTCGTCATGCCGCGGGCGACGTACGACTCACAGGTCACGGCCGGTGGCCGGTTCACGCTCGCCCACACCTGGACCAACAACGGCGTCGGCTTCAGCCCGCGCAAGTACCCGCTGGAGGTACGCTTCACCGACCGTGCCACGGGCGAGGTGGTGTGGCGCGGCACCGACGACTCGCTCGACCAGACGAAGTGGTTCAAGGGGGACGTGCGCGAACTGCGCTCGGCGTTCACGCTGCCCGCGGGCGTCCCCGCCGGAACCTACGACGTCGGGGTCGCCATGCTCGGCGCCGACGGCAAGCCGCGCATCGAGCTGGCCATGCCGGACGGCGCCGGCAAGGTGTACCCGATCGGCACGATCAAGGTCGTGCCCGAGGTCACGCGTCCGGCGGCGCTCGCCGCGCCGCTCACCCAGTTCAGGATCGAGAACGAGGACTACACCGAGGCCAAGGGCGCGTACGGCGTCGAGGCGCCGCCCGAGGGCGGCTTCGGCTCGGTCTACCTGGACGAGGCCGGTGAGTGGGCCGAGTACGACAACGTCGTGGTGCCCGCGAGCGGGACCTACCGGGCCGAGTTCCGCGTGTCGTCGGAGCAGGGCAACCGCTTCCGGGTCGAGGTGGACGGCCGGGACGCGCTGGGCACGGTCACCGTGCCGGACTCCGGCGGCTACAACGTCTACCGGACCGTCGAACGCGACCTCACCCTTCCCGAGGGCCGCCACACGATCCGGATCATCCGCGAGGACGGCCGCTGGTTCTTCATGAACTGGATGCGGTTCACCCGCGAGCGGCCCGAGTCGATCACGATCCAGGCCGAGAAGCCCACCGCTCAGGAGGGCGTCTGGCTCGCCGCCGAGGACGCGGTCAGCGACGACGGCACCCCCGGCGTCTCGGTCGTCGACACCGGCGACTGGCTGCGGTACGACGACGTCGAGGTGCCCGCGAGCGGCGACTACCTGCTGCAGTTCCAGTACTCCACGGTCAACGCCGACCCGCTGACGTTCCGGGTCGAGGTCGACGGGACCGACGTCTCGGGCGGGCTGAGCCTGCGCGACACGGGCGGCGTCAACCGCGTCCGGACGGAGGACTTCGTCCTCCCGCTGACCGCCGGCACCCACTCGATCAAGGTGGTGTGGACCGAGGCCCACTCCAACATCGTGTGGAACCGGATGCGCTTCGACCTCCAGGGCGCCGCCGAGCAGACGATCGAGGCGGAGCACTACACCATGCAGTGGAACCTGGGCCAGGAATGGGCCTGGAAGGGGGCCGACACCGGCGTCGTCGTCGGCACGTACCAGGGCCCCGACGGCCCCGTGCGCGCGGTCGGCCACGTGGACGAGGGCGACTACCTGCGCTACGAGAACGTCCTCGCGCCGCACACCGGGCTCTACCGGGTCGCGTTCACCGCCGCGTCCGGCAAGGCCACCTCCTTCCGCTTCGAGGTCGACGGCGACCGGTACCCGGTGCACGTGCCGGACACCGGCGGCGACGGCCACTTCACGACCGTCGGCACCTGGGTGAAGCTCACCGCGGGCGCGCACACGTTCCGGATCGTCGCCGAGGGGACGGGCCTGCTGCTCGACGCGTTCACCGTCACCGCGGGCACCGCCGCGACCAAGGCGCTCGTCGCGACCGGCGCCACCGCGCTCAAGGCCGGCCAGACCGCCACGATCACCACCGAGGCCGTGCACGCCGACGGCAGCCGCACCCAGGTCTCCGACGGCGTCACCTACGTCAGCTCGGACCCGTCGGTCGCCACGGTGGACGCGCACGGCGTGGTGAAGGCGGCGTCCTGGGGATCGACCACCATCACGGCGATCTACGACGGCCTCTCGGACGGCTATTCGCTGACCGTCACCGACCCCGCGCTGCTCCTCACCCACGTCAACGACGACGACCCGCGAGTGACGTACTCCGGCGCCTTCGGCGTGGACCGGGGCCGCGGACTCGGCGACTACGGCGACGACGTGCACTACTCCACCGAGAAGGGGGACTACGCCGAGCTCACCTTCACCGGCACCGGCATCAGCTTCCTCACCGAGCGCTACACCGACATGGGGGTCGTCGACCTCTACGTGGACGGCGAGCTGCGGGCCTCGGCGGACTGCTACGGCCCGGTCCGGCAGGGGCAGCAGCGGGTGTTCCGGGCGAGCGGCCTGGAGCTGGGCGAGCACACGATCCGCGTCGTCAACAGGCAGAGCGCCGCCGACACCGGACGGATCGCCATCGTCGACGCCTTCGTCGTCGAGGTGCCGCGCCCGTGGGCCGACGGCGCCGAGCTCACCGTCACGAAGAAGCAGAACTCGGTGCGGCTCGCCTGGCCCAGGTCGCCGATCGCGACCGGCTACGCCGTCTTCGACGGTGACACCGAGGTCGCCCGCGTCCCGGCGAACAAGACCAAGGCGAAGCTCGCCGCGCTCGCGCCCGGCTCGGCGCACACGTTCACGGTACGTCCGGTGCTGCCGGGCGGCGCCGTGCTGACCTTCGGACTGACCGTACAGGTGACGCCATGACCTCCTTGCGCAAGGGACTGCTCCGGATCGAGGGAGCCGCCGACCCGGTCTCCGGGACGCTGCCGATCCTGACCGGCGTGCCCCCCACCACCGGGGACGGCGTGGGCGTCGACGACGAGATGCGCCGGAACCTGGCCTACGGCCGGCCGCGCTCGCTCCTGCCCTACACCCGCCAGTGGGGGTACGGCCGCGAGCGCGCCGAGCGCGAGCTGCCCACGGTGGTCCTGGAGAACGACCTGCTCACCGCCACGTTCCTGCCGGGGTACGGCGGGCGCCTGTGGTCCCTCGTCCACCGGCCCAGCGGCCGGGAGCTGCTGCACCGCAACCCGATCCTCCAGCCCGCCAACCTCGCCCTGCGGGACGCGTGGGTCGCCGGCGGGGTGGAGTGGAACCTGGGCACGACCGGGCACTGGCCGCTGACCTGCGAGCCGCTGCACGCGGTCCGGGCCACCGCCGCCGACGGGACGCCGGTGCTGCGCATGTTCGAGTTCGAGCGGCTGCGGCGGCTGATCGTGCGGATCGACGCCTGGCTGCCCGCCGGGTCGCCGGTGCTCTACGTGCACGTCTCCCTCCACAACCCCGCCCACCAGGTCACGCCGGTCTACTGGTGGTCCAACATCGCCGTCCCGGAGAGTGCGGGGAGCCGGGTGCTCTGCCCGGCCGATCGCGCCTTCCACTTCGACTACGTGAGCGATCTGCGGCACGTGGACTTCCCGGGCGTGGACGGCGCGGACGGGGCCGACCGCAGCTACCCGGCGCGGGCCGTCCGGGCGGCCGACTACTTCCTGGACCTGCCCGAGGGGGAGCGCCGCTGGATCGCGGCCCTGGACGAGGCCGGGTCGGGGCTCGTCCAGACCTCCACCGGCAGGTTGCGCGGGCGCAAGCTGTTCTGCTGGGGGGACACGGCCGGCGGCCGGCAGTGGCAGGAGTGGCTGTCCGGCCCCGGCTCGCCGTACCTGGAGATCCAGGCCGGGCTCGCCAGGACCCAGCTGGAGCACCTGCCGATGCCCGGCGGCGCGACCTGGTCCTGGGTGGAGGCGTACGGCCGGCTCGACGTCGACGCGGCGGCCGCGCACGGGAACTGGCGGGAGGCGTGCGCGGCGACGGCCGAGGCGCTGGAACGGCTCGTCCCTCCCGCCCGGCTGGACGAGGCGCTCGGGGAGGCGGCGTCCTTCGGGCCGCCCGAGGAGTGGCTGGCCGAGGGGTCCGGCTGGGGCGGGCTGGAGGGACTCGACGGCTTCCCGCCGCCGGGCCCCGCACAGGAGCCCTGGGGGCACCTACTGGCCACCGGCCGGCTGCCGGTCTGCGACCCGCCCGCGCCTCCGATCACCGGCCGGCACTGGAGGGAGGCGCTGGAGGGCAGCGCGGACGACTGGCACGCGTACTACCACCTGGCCCTGATGCGCCTGGCCGACGGTGAGGACGACGCGGCCCGTGACGCCTGCGAGCTGTCCGTCGGCGCGCGGAGGACCCCATGGGCGCTGCGCGTCCTGGCCTTCCTCGCCGCGTCGCCGCAGGAGGCGGCCGACCTGCTGCTCGAAGCCCACCGGCTGCGCCCGGACCTGCGGGAACTGGCCGTCGAGACCCTCGACGCCCAGCTCGTGGCCGGGCGGTGCGAAGCGGCGCTCGCCCTGATCGAGGAGCTGCCCTACCGCGACCACGGCCGGATCCGGCTGGCCGAGGCCAGGGCCGCGCACGCGACCGGCGACGACGACCGCCTGCGCCGCCTGCTGGCGGAGGGCATCCGCGTCGACGACCTGCGCGAGGGCGAGGTCTCCCTCGACCGGCTCTGGCTGGCCGTCCACCCCGGCGAGCCCGTCCCACCCCGGTACGACTTCCGCATGTCCGGATGAGCCCCGGCTGTCAGAAGTAGTCGGCCGGCCAGTGGGCGGCGTTCGCCGCGCCGACCACGGGCGCCGGGTCGCCCAGGACCGCGCGGGCCATCCCCGTGCGGTCCCGCTCCGGGACGACGCTCGCGAACAGGTGCGGCAGGGCCGGGTCGTCCCAGGTCAGCCTGGCCCTGCCGGTGCCGACGCCCCTGGCTTCCGCCTCGGCGGCCAGGGCGGAGAGCACCTCGGGCACGTCCCCGGCGACCTCCAGCACGTCGAGCACGCCGCCCTCCCATCGGACGGCGGCGTACCCGGCGTCCCCGGCCAGCAGTTCGACCGGGTCGCCGTACCAGATCGGCAGCCGGTCGCGCCAGTGCGCCTCGTCCCGCACGGCGGTCAGCGGACGCCGCGCGTTGTGCCGGTCGTACAGGTCACGCAGGAGGGCCGCGTCACCCGCGGCGAGCCCGCGCAACCTCCGCCCGCCCGCGGCGGGCCGGCGCAGCGGGCCGGACACGGTCCGCAGCTCGAAGACGGACCACTCCTTGTAGACCCCGGGCGTGCCGGTGAACAGCAGCGACCAGGCGCAGCCGTCGGCCGCCATCGCCTCGGTAGCCATCGCCAGCAGCCGCCGGACGTGCCCCCGGCCGCGCACCGACGGATGGGCGGCGACGTTGGCCACCCCGCCCACCAGCACCTCGCCGCCCAGGCCGTCGTGGACCCGGCGCGGCAGGTAGTACACGCACGCCGACACGTCGCCGGTCACGAACGTCCTGCCGTACCGGCCGGGGTCGGTCTCGTACAGGGGCACCACGTGCGGGGCGTCGAAGCAGGCGGCCCACAGCGCGTGGAGCGCCTCGCGGTCGCCGGGACGGGCGGTGCGCAGCGGCGTCACCCCATCCTCCCCAGGTGCTCCGGCGTCACCTCGTGCTCCAGCGGGACGCCGCCGGCGTACCGGGCGATCTCCTCGGCCACCAGCCTGCCCTGGCGGGCCCGGCCCGAGTCGGTGCCGGCCGCCTGGTGCGGGGTGAGCAGCACGTTCGGCAGCCCGCGGAACGGGTGCCCGACCGGCAGTGGCTCCTCGTCGAAGACGTCGATCGCCGCGTCCAGCCGTCCCGTGCGCAGCTCGGCCAGCAGGGCGGCCTCGTCGACCAGCCACGACCGGGCGGTGTTGACCAGCCCGGCGCCGTCGGGCATCAGCTCCAGCTCCCGCGCCCCGAGCAGGTGGCGCGTCTCCGGCAGCGCCGGGGCGTGCACGGCGACGATCCGGCTGGTGGACAGCAGCTCGTCCAGCTCGACGGCGCCCTCGTGGTACGGGTCGGCCACGGTGACCTCGGCGCCCAGCGCGCGGACCAGGTCGAGGTAGGCGCGGCCGGTCCTGGAGGCGCCGATGACGCCGATCGGGCAGCCGAGGATCTCCCGCCTGGCCGGCGCGCGCTCGGCCTCCTCCCACGGCAGGCCGCCGCGCAGGGCGTGGTCGAAGCGGTGCACCTGGTGCAGCAGTGCCAGCGTGAAGGTCAGCGCCACCTCCGCGACCGACCGCGCCATGCCCGCGCCCGCCTGCGTCACCCGGACGCCGCGCGCCCACAGCTCGCCGGTGACGAACGGCTTGACCGTCGCCCCGGTGTGCGCGACCAGCCGCAGCCCAGGCGCCCGATCGAGCAGCTCGGCGGTGAGCGGTGGCACCCCCCACGACGTCACCAGCACCTCGGTGCCGGGCAGCGCCTCGGGCAGCGCGCGGTGGTCGTCGATCAGCCGCACGTCCCCCAGGGCGGTCAGGGCGGCGGGATCGGGGAAGAACTGCGCACGCAACCCCGGCGGGACGCTGACCAGGACGCGCACGGGGGAGTCAGGAGAGCCAGGCATCGCGGTGTTCCGCCACGAAGTCGTCGTCGGTCAGCCACGGGTAGGCGGCGCTGACGCGGGCCAGCTCCTCGGCCTGGCCGGGGGACAGGCCCTCGGCGGGGTCGAGGCACCAGGTGCCCGCCAGCAAACCCTGCCTGCGCAGCACCTCGTGCACGCCGGCGATGCACCCGGCGAAGGCGTTGGCGGCGTCGAAGACGGCGGCGTTGGCGTCGGTGAGCGCCGTGGCCCGGCCCCACCACGGCGCCGGGTCGTCGCGCAGGCCCTGGGCCATCTCCACCGCCGCCCGGGTCCACACCGCCCACTGGCCGAGCAGCCCGCCGACGAAGCGCGCCCCGCCGGGCAGCTCGGCCAGCAGGTCGCCGATGATGTGGTCGTCGTTGCCCGTGTACAGCGCGACCTGGTCGGCCCGGTCGGAGGCGGCCACCCCGTGCGCCACGTCCAGCGAGCGGTAGCGGTCGAACGCCGCCACCTTCACCGCGACCGTGGACGGCTGGTCGGCCAGCGCCCGCCAGAAGCCGCGCGACAGCACCGGCCCGCCGATGGCCGTCTGCAGGTAGAAGCCGACGACCGGCAGCACCTCGCCCACGGCCGCGGCCCGCGCCAGCAGATCGCCCTCGGAGGCGCCCGGCACGACCGGCGACAGCAGCACGGCGTCGTACCCGAGGGAGGCGGCCAGCTCGGCCTCGGCCACCGCCTGCGCGGTCGGGCCGCACGCCCCGGCGACGAGCACCGGCGGCTCCCCGGAAGACCGCCGGGCGGACTCCCGGCTCACGTCGGCGGCCAGGCGGAGGACCGGCTCCAGCAGCCCGGCCCGGCGGATCTCGAACTGGGTCGTGTGCACGCCCACGGCCAGGCCCCCGGCGCCCGCCGCCAGGTAGTACCGGGTGAGGGCGGCCTGGCGGCGCTCGTCCAGCGTCCGGTCCGCGGTCAGCGCGAGCGGGTGCGCGGGGATGACGGTCCCCGCCCGCAGGCGCGACAGCGCGGCATTCGGCGTGAGCATCAGAATCTCCCGTCTCGTACGGCGAACTTGGTGGGTTTGCCCGACGTCGGCAGCCCGGCGGACAGCCAGGCGGCCTGCCAGTCGACGAGCGTGCCCAGCGGGACGTCCGGGTAGCCGAAGAGCCGGTGACAGAGGGTGGCGTCGTTCAGCAGCGCCGTCGCGGCCTCGGACCCCTCGAAGGACACCGGCGTGCCCAGACGCGCGCCGAAGGCGGCGGCCACCCGGCGCACCGAGGCGGTCTCGGGCCCGGTCAGGTTCAGCGTGAACGGCGTGCCCGACGTGGCGTGGGCGAGCGAGCGCAGCACGACCTCGTTGGCGTAGCCCTGCCAGACCACGTTGACGTGGCCGGTCGTCACGTCCACCGGGGCGCCGGACAGCACCCGCTGCCCGATGTCGGCGAGCACGCCGTACCGCAGGTCCACCGCGTAGTTGAGGCGGACGAGCGTCACGGCCGTGCCGCGGGTGGCGGCCGCGTGCTCGAAGATGCGCTCGCGTCCGAGGCAGCTCATCGCGTACTCGCCCACCGGCCCGACCGGGTCGCCCTCGGCGCTGCCGCCCGACGAGACGGGCACCAGCGGGTAGACGTTGCCCGTGGACAACGCGGCGACGCGCGCGTGGCCGTACCTGTCGGCGACGCGGGCGGGCAGGGCCGCGTTGACGACCCAGGCGAGGTACGGCGCGGCCGACGTGCCGAACTTCGCCCCGACCATGAAGACCACGTCCCCGGCGTCGGGCAGCGTGCCCAGGTCGCCGTCGAGCAGGTCGAAGGGGACGACGTCCACGCCGTGCGCGGCGAGGGCGCCGGCGGCCGCGCGGTCGGACCAGCGGGAGACGGCGAAGACGCGGTCGGCGCCGCGCCCGGCGGCGTCCAGGCCGCGCCGGGCCAGGCGGCACAACGTGGGCCCCATCTTGCCCCCGGCGCCCAGCACGACCAGGTCGCCGGAGCCGGCGGCGAGGTCGGCCACGAGCGACTCGGACGGCCGCGTGAGGCGCTCTTCCAGTTCGTCGACGGAGGTGAACATCAACCCTTGATCCCCGACATCGTGACTCCTTCGGTGAAATAACGCTGGCCGACCAGGTAGGCGGCGAAGATCGGTACGAACGCGACCGTGGCACCGGCCAGCACCACGCTGAGCGGCACGTTCTCCGTCTGCAGGGAGGCGATGCCCACGGTCAGAGTGCGCATGTCGGCGCCGCCGCCGATGATGAGCGGCCAGAGCAGGTCGTTCCAGTGCCACAGGAAGACGAAGACGCCCAGCGTGGCCAGGATCGGCTTGCACAGCGGCAGGACGATCCTGATGAAGATCCGCCACTCGGAGGCGCCGTCGAGCCGGGCCGCCTCGAACAGCTCGTCCGGCAGGCCCATGATGAACTGCCGCATGAGGAAGACCGCCTGCGCGTTGGCGAGCGTCGGCAGGATCAGCCCCCAGTAGGTGTCCACCCCGCCCAGCTCGGCGATGAGCATGAAGGTCGGGATGAGCGTCACGTGGTAGGGCACCATGACCATGGCCAGGAACGACCAGAACATGGGCTCGCGGCCGGGGAACCGTTTCTTGGCGAAGGCGTACCCGGCCAGCGAGGCCAGCAGGAGCACGGCCACCACGCTGACCACGGAGTAGATCAGCGTGTTGACCGTCCAGGTGACCAGGTCGCGCCCGCCCAGCACCTCGCCGTAGGCGCCGAAGTCGACCGGCCAGGGCAGCATGCTCTCCGGGAACGTCACGGCCGTGCCCGGCTTCAGCGACAGCACGACCATCGCGTAGAAGGGGAACAGCGTGACCGGCGTGGCGACGGCCAGCAGGACGAACCTGACGACCTTCCCGCCCCTCGTCGGCTCCAGCGCCTTGTACGAGCGATACTTCGTCACTTCGACCTCCCGATGATCAGGCGCTGGATCAGCGCGACCACGAGGGTCATGACGAACAGCGCGACGCCGATGGCGCTGGCGTAGCCGAAGTCGAAGTTCTTGAACGCCTGCTCGTACAGGGCCATGACCAGCGTGAAGCTGCCGTGCGCCGGGCCGCCGCCGGTCATCACGTAGACCAGGTCGAACACCTGGAAGGAGTTGGTCGTCTCGATGACGGCGACGAAGAACAGCGCGGGGCGCAGCTGCGGGGCCACGATGTAGCGGAACCGCTGCCAGGTGGAGGCGCCGTCGGTGAGCGCGGCCTCCTCCAGCTCCCGCGGCAGGTCCTGGAGCCGGGCCAGGACGATCAGCATGCCGTACCCGAACCTGGACCAGACCGAGACGATCACCAGCGCCGGGATGACCAGCGTGGTGGAGGCCAGCCAGGACTGCCCGGTGAGCTTGGTGATCGGCCCCTCGGAGGAGAACAGCCAGGTGAAGACCGTCCCGGCCAGGACCAGGCTGGTGACGACGGGCAGGAAGAAGACCGAGCGGAAGAACGCGGCCCCGCGGAAGGCGCGGCGCACCAGCAGCGCCATGCCCACCGAGGCCGCCATCGACGCCGGCACGTACAGGATCGTGTAGATCAGCGTGATGCGCAGCGACTCCCAGAAGACGGGGTCGGCGGCCATCCGCCGGTAGTTGTCCACGCCGGTCCACTCCGGGCTGGCGCCGATGGAGGAGTCGAAGAACCCCAGCAGCACCCCGGCGACGGACGGGCCGAACCGGAACAGCAGGAAGAGCAGGAGGCACGGCAGGACGAACAGCAGTCCGGTCCGCGCCTCCCACCGCCTGACGTCGATCGCCGCCATCAGCCACCCAGCAGCGCGTCCGCGGCCTTGGCCGCGTCGGCGAGCGCCTGCTCGGGCGTCTTCTTGCCGATCAGCGCGGCCTGGATCTCGGGAGCCAGGACGCCCATCACGTCACGCGCCTTCTCGTGCAGCGGCCCGGCCGTGGTCAGGTCGAGCGCCTTCTCCACCTCGGCCTGCACCGGGTCGTCCGCGTACAGCGAGCCGGTGGACTTGCGCGGCGAGAAGTAGCCGGAGGCCAGGTCGTAGGCCTTGCTCGGGGCCGCGCCGGTGGCGAAGCCGATCCACTTGCCCGCCGCCTCCTTGTTGTCGGAGGCCTTGAGCAGGGACAGCGAGCCGACGGTGCCGTAGGCGACCTGCTTGGCGTCGGTCAGCGGCGGCAGCACCTTGATGTTCTCCTTGCCCCAGAACGACTCGACGTCGGCGGGGAGCTGCTGCCAGGTGCAGGCCACCTTGTTCTGCGCGGTCCTGGTCTGCTCGAACTTGGGCAGCCCGGTCAGCAGGTCCTTCTCCACAAAGCCGCCGTCGGCCAGGTTCTTCAGGAACGTCAGCGCCTTGACGCCCTCGGGGCCGCCGAAGGCCGCCGACCTGCCGTCGGGGCTGAACACGTCGCCGCCCGCCTGCCACAGCAGCGGGTAGAACGACTGGTTGAGGGTGGCGGCGGGGTCGGCCCAGTAGTTGGTGACGTCCACGTCCTTGGCCTTGAACTTCGGGGCCAGGGTGAGCACGTCGTTCCAGGTCTTGGGGAACTCGGTGATCCCGGCGGCGTCGAAGGCCTTCTGGTTGCAGACCAGCGGGTTGGCCGACATGAGGATCGGCGCGCCCATGACCTTGCCGTCGATGGTGACCGACTTCAGGGCGTTGTCCCGGTAGTCGGCCTTGTCGGCGAGGTAGGCGTCCACCGGCTCCAGCGTCCTGCCGTACTTGGGGAGCTGGTCGGGGATGAGGTAGACCACGTCGGGCGCCTTGTTGCCGGCGATCGCCGTGGACAGCGCCTCGTCGCGCTTGGCCCACGGGTAGATCTCGACCTTGACGTCGATGTTCGGGTTGGCCGCCTCGAACGCCTTGGTCTGCTCGTCCCAGAACGCCTGGTGCTTGGCCTGGTCGGCGATGTTCGGGTAGATCCACATGGTCACGGTCTGCTTCTCGTCGCCTCCGGAGCCGCCGCCGCAGGCGGTCAGGGTGCCGAGGGCGGCCGCAGCGGCGGCCAGCGCGCGCAGTCGCATGATCGTTCCTTCCTAGGATGCCGGCACGGTGACGACCGTGCCGCTGTGCCGGGCCTTCTCGGCGGCGAAGACCGCGAGGTGGCTGTGGAGCGACTCGGTGGGGCCCGAGCGCACGTGTGCGGGGTCGCCGGTGGCCAGCGCGGTGACGAAGGCGTCCATCACGCCGTCGTCCCCGCCGCCGTGGCCGTCGCCGGCGTTCGAGCCGGTCTCGGTGACGTCGCGACGGGTGCTGCGGCCGTCGCGGAAGTCGAGCACCTCGACCGACTCGCCGTCGCCGATCAGCCGCCCGTGGGTGCCGAAGATCTTCGTCTGGCGGTGGGTCTGCTCGGTGAAGGCGGTCATGGTGAACGTCGCGGTCGCCCCGCCGGTCAGCTCCATGGCGAGCACCTGGTGGTCGACCACGTCGTTGTCGCAGGCGTACACGCACCTGCCGTACGGGCCGGTGCGCAGGGCGTCCATGACCTGCTCCTCGTTCTCGCCCAGGACGCTGGTCGGCCAGTCGTAGCCGCGGTTCAGGTACAGCCGGGGCGCCGAGTACGGGCACCCGGGCTCCAGCACGCAGTCGAGGCAGCGGTCGGCGGCCTGCGCCGGTCGCCGCTCGGGCCTGAAGTGGCCGAGCGAGCCGAAACTGGCGACCTTCTCGATCCTGAGCCCGGTGACGTAGGCCAGCCAGTCCAGGTCGTGGGAGGACTTGGCCAGCAGCATCGGGCTGGCCAGGCGCTCGCTGCGCCAGGGGCCGCGCACGTAGGAGTGCGCCTGGTGCCACCAGCCGACCGGCTCCAGGTGCTCGACGCTCATGACCTCGCCGAGCACCCCGCTGTCCACGGTCTCCTTCACCAGCGCGGTGTAGGGCGTGTAGCGCAGCACGTGGCAGACGGCGAGCAGCACGCCCGTCCCGGCGACGGCCGACACGATCTCGCGGCACTCCTGCTCGGTCGGCGCCATGGGCTTCTCCAGGAGCAGCGCGTAGCCCGCCCGCGCCAGGGCGATGGCGGGCTCGACGTGCAGGCGGTCCTGGGTGGACAGGACGACGGCGTCGGCCACCCGCTCGCGCAGCAGCTCGCGCCAGTCGCCGAACTCGCGCACCCCGGGCCCGGCCAGCCTGGCCCGGCGGACGGGGTCGGGGTCGGCCACGGCGACCAGCTCCGCCCGGTCGGGGTGGGCGGCGATCCAGGAGGCGTAGGTCTGCCCCCGGTTGCCCGCCCCCGCGACGGCCAGCGTTACTTTACGCACCTAAATCACCAGATTTCCCGAGGTAAGGACCTTCGGCCCGTCGGCCGGCAGCTCCCTGGCGACGCCCTCCTCGACGTTGCCCGTGTGCTGGACCACCTCGAAGGCCTTGATCGACAGGCGGCCGCCGCCGAACTGGCAGCCGGTCGCCGTGTAGCGGTTCCTGCCGGAGTCGAGCTGGACGTGGGCTCCGGCGTTCTGGCTCCGGACCCCGGCGAGCTGCCAGGAGACCAGCCCGGCGCCGTCCACCCGCGACAGCCCGGCCTCGGCCAGCTCGGTGCCGCCGTCGAGGCGGACGCGCTGGTCGGCCTTGCCGGCGGCGGCCAGGCCCACGTTCTTGACCGTGCAGCCGGTCAGCGACACCGACCCGGCGAGGACCAGCGGGGCCGCGCCCTCGGCGCCGTTCAGCGTGGAGCCGGACAGGCGCAGGTCGGCGCCGTTGAAGGCGTTGCCGTTCAGGCCGTGGAACGTGGTGCGGCTGACGTGCACCGGCGCGGTCACGTTCGCCTGGACGATCTCGCTCTTGGCCGGGACGGTGAAGACGCAGCCCTCGATCAGGTTGGGACGGCGCGACAACTTCGACTGCTGGGAGACGATCAGCGTGTGGCTGGCCGAGCAGCCGCGCATCTGCACGCCGTCGGCGTTGACCCAGATCATGCCCGAGCCCTCCAGCGACGGCTTGCCGATGACCTGGAGGTCCTCCAGCGTCAGGTCGGTGATCTTCACCCGGGCCACGAACCACGAGCAGACGTGCTTGCGCACCGTGATCCGCTTGGCCGCCGAGCCCCAGGCCGCGCCGGAGTTGGCGAAGGTCATCAGGCCGGAGTTGCCGGTGTAGGTCAGGTCGTGCTCGTACTGGCCGTGGGTGACGAACGGCCCCTGGTCGTCGCCGTCGCCGTGGCAGTTCTCCACGTAGCAGTAGGCGCTGGCGGTGAAGTCGTTCAGGTGGCGGGCGTTGGCCGTGTGGCAGTCGCGGACGTGGCCGTACAGGCAGTAGATCTGCTGGGTCAGGTAGCCCGCGCCGCCCCAGGTCACGCTGGCGGGGTTCTTCAGGGTGCAGCGCTCGGTGCGGAAGTGGGTGGCCCAGCGCCGCATGATCAGCGGCCAGAACGTGCCCGTGCCGTGGAGGCCCTCGACGTCGCAGTGGACGGCGTACTCGTAGGCCAGCGGGTGCGAGCCGGTGTACTGGTCGCCGTCCGCGACGCCCTCGAAGCGCAGGTTGCGCACGTGCACCCGCTCGACCGGCTCGACGAGCGTCCAGGTGATCGTCCGGCCGGCGGCCAGCTCCCAGCCGTTCTTGTAGTTCACCCGGACGTGCGTGCCGTCGACGATCTGGGTGATCTCGACCAGCTTCTGCAGCTCGCGCTCCCAGCGGCCGGACAGCGCGTTGACCTCGGCGCTCCACCACTGCCCGACCTTGAAGGCGGCGGAGTCGGCGACCTCGAAGACGTCCGACAGGTCGGGCACCGCGGCGCCCAGCTTGTGGGTGACCGTGGTCGAGGTGACCTTGCCGCGGAAGAACATGACCGCCGCGAACGGGTCGTCCTGGCCGGCCTTCTCGATGCCCACGGTGCGCATCGTGTGACCGCCGAAGTCCAGCACCAGGCCGGAGCGCTGGAACTTGTGCCGCTTGACGAAGTTGAGGTCGCTGTGGGCCTCGATCCTGGAGACGGCGGGGTCGTTGACCATGGCCTCCAGGGCGGCGTCCGCGGGCGTCCTGTCGTCGAAGACGCCGAAGGCCCGGAAGTCGAGGCAGCCGTCGTGGAGCTGGATCCAGCGGCCCTTCGGCGCGGAGCCGAGCACGGTGCCGCCGTTGGCGGCGGCCGTGGAGGCCGCGTCCCAGCGCACGAGCTTGCCGCCGCCGTCGCCCGGCTTGAGGTAGCCCGCGACCTGCGCCAGTGTGCCGTCCGCCAGCTTGGCGGCCTCGAAGGCGAGCAGCTCGGCGACGGTGCCGACCGCCTGCACCTCGTCCTTGGGCTTCTTGTCCGGCTCGGCGAGCGCGGGCCTGGCCGCCAGGACGGTGCCGACAGCCGCTAAACCGGTGACGCGCAGGATGTCACGACGTTCCATGGGTGGTTCCTTACAGTGCGAGGGTGTCGGCGATGAGGACGCGGGGGCCGGCGGGCGGGAAGGCGCGCTCGACGCCCTCCTCGGTGCAGCCGGTGTGCACCAGGACGGTGGCGGCGGTCAGGTCGAGGCGGCCGCCGGTGAAGCGGGAGCCGGCGGCGCGGAAGCGGTTGTCGCCGCCGGTCAGCTCGACGCGGGTGGCGTCGGCCGTGCAGGCGGCCAGTTCCCAGGTCAGGACGCCCGGACCGGCGGCACGGCCGAGGACGGCGCCGTCCAGCGTGACGCCCTCCAGGCGCAGCCGCTGGTCGCGTACGGCGCTCAGTTCGATCCGCACGCCGTCGACCCGGCCGCCGCTGATCACGACGTCGGACGAGCCCAGCGAGACCTGGCCCTTGCCGCTCAGGACGCACCCGGTGAGGCGCAGGGGACCGGAGCCGCGCAGGGTGGCGCCGTCGAGCCCGGTGATGACGCACTCCTTGAAGTGCAGCGCGTTGCTCACCGGCGTCTGGACCAGCACCTGGTCCTTGGGCAGGTCGAAGGAGCAGCCCTCGATGACGTTGGGGCGGCCGGAGCGGTTGGAGCGCTGGCCGATCGCGACGGTCTTGGCCGAGCAGCCGCGCATGTGCAGGCCGTCGGCGTTCACCTGGAGCGTTCCCGCCGGGTCGAACGTCGAGCGGGGGATCACCCGCACGTCCTCCAGCGTCAGGTCGGTGATCTTCGTTCCGGCCACGAACCACGAGCACAGGTGCTTGCGCACGGTGATGCGCTTGGCGCTGGTGCCCCACAGGGCGCCGCTGTTGGCGATGTCCATGAGGCCGGAGTTGCCGGTGAAGACCAGGTCGTGCTCGTACTGGCCGTGGGTGGTGAAGGGGTTGCCGCCCTCGTCGTCGCCGTCGCCGTGGCAGTTCTCGACCGTGCAGTAGGCGCTGGCGGTGAAGTCGTTGAGGTGGCGGACGTTGGAGGTGGTGCAGTCGGCGACGTGGCCGTACAGGCAGTAGATCTGCTGGGTCAGGTAGCCCGCGCCGCCGTACATGACGGTCGGGGGGTTCTTCAGGCTGCAGCGCCGGGTGCGGAAGTGGGTGCACCAGCGCCGCATGATCACCGGCCAGAAGCTGCCGGTGGCGTGGACGTCCTCGACGTCGCAGTGGACGGCGTACTCGTAGGCGATCGGGTGCGAGCCGGTGTACTCGTCGCCGCCGGGCGCGGCCACGAAGCGCAGGCCGCGCACGTCGACGCGCTCGACCGGGTTGACCAGCGTCCAGGTCAGCGTACGGCCGGCCGCCAGCTCCCAGCCGTTCTTGTAGTTCACCCGGACGTGCCGGTCGTCGACGATCTGGGTGACCTGGACCAGGCGCTGGAGCTCGCGCTCGTACGTGCCCGCCAGCGCGTCGACCTCCACGGCCCACCACTGGCCGACCCGGAACGAGCGGGAGTCGACCTCGAAGACGTCGGCCAGGTCGGGGATCGTGGCCGTGAGCGTGCCGGTGACGGTGGTCCGGGTCCGCTCGCCCTGGAAGAACAGGACCGCGCCGAAGGGGTTGTCGTGGCTGTTCTTCTCGATGCCCTCGGTGGTCATGGTGTGGCCGCCGAAGTCGAGCACGACGTCCGAGCGCCGGAAGGTGTGGCGCCTGACGAAGTTGAGGTCGGTGTGGGCCTCGATCCTGGAGACGGCCGGGTCGTTGACCATGGCCTCCAGCGCGGCGTCCGCGGGCGTCCTGGGGTCGAGGACGCCGAAGGCCCGGAAGTCGAGGCGGCCGTCGTGGAGCTGGATCCAGCGGCCCTTCGGCGCGGAGCCGAGGACCGTGCCGCCGTTGGGGGGCGCGGTGGAGGCCGCGTCCCAGCGGACGAGCTTGCCGCCGCCGTCACCGGCGCGATGGTAGCCCGCGACACGCAGCAGCGTGCCGTCGGCGAGTCGGGAGGCGTCGAGCGCGAGCAGGCGTGCGACGTCGCTTACATGGTTCATGGGGGGAGGCCTTCGGGAACGGGGTGATGGGAAGGCCGGGCGTGCGAAGGCGGGCAGGCGGCGGCGCTGCGGCCCAGGACGTCCGGCGCCGGGGCCGCGGCGCTCGGAGTCGGATCTTCGCCCGAAACGATTGGCGAGGACGCTAGACAGTGGTGGCGGATCTGTCAAGCCGTCACGCGGGATGCCCGAGCTGCTGGGAGATCATCGCCGCGGTCTCCCGCACCTCCCGGCCGAGCTCCTGGTAGCGCCAGGCGGGCAGGTCGCGCTTGAGCGAGGTGATGCTGATCGCGCCCACGCAGGCGCCGGTGTGGTCGCGCAGCGCGCTGCCGATGCAGAAGATCCCGTCGGCGTCCTCCTCGTCGTCGACCGCGTAGCCGAGCTCCCTGACGGTCTTCAGGTGGGCCAGCAGCAGCGGCAGCTCGGTGATCGTGTGGCCGGTCCGGCGCGGCAGGCCGACGTGGCCGACGACCTTGGCGACCTCCTCGTCGCTCATCTCGGCCAGCAGCGCCTTGCCCAGCCCGGTGCAGTGGGGCAGCTCCCTGGTGCCCATCCGCAGGTCGACCTGGATGCGCTCGCCGTTGCTCACCTGGTCGACGACGACCGCCTGCCCGGCCTCGGGCACGGCGAGCCGGGAGTTCATCGCGGTCCGCTCGGTGAGCTCGACCAGCGCCGGCCGCGCCACGTCGCGCAGCGAGAGCTGTGCCTGGGCCCTGGCCCCCAGCCTGGCCAGCGCCATGCCCAGTCGGTAGCGGCGGTTCATGCCCTCGCCGTCGTCGGCGACCAGGCTGTAGCCGCGCAGCGTGTAGAGCGTGGCGAAGGCGGCGCTCTTGCTCAGCCCGCAGGCCGCGGCGATCTCGGTCACGCTCATGCCGCCGCCCGGCCCCACACGGGACAGGACCTCCAGCACCTCGGCGGCGCGGGCGACGCTGCGGACCCAATATCGCGATTCCTCAGCAGCAGTGTTCGTCACAGCCGAACAGCTTAGCGGAATTCATCGTTGACCCCCACCCATCTTCGTGTTTCAATCTCCCTCGTCTGTTCGGTATTGCCAAACACTGTTCGGAATTTGTGGCGGATGACCAGCGCTCCCTAGGCCGGGCCGGGCCGGGAAGCGCGTCAGAGGAGAGAGATTTGAAGCACCTAGCCGAGCGCGCACGCCAGGTCATCCCCGGCGGCGTGAACAGCGGGCAGCGCAGCATCCCCGGGCTCACCGACCTGGTGATCACCCATGCCGCCGGCGCCCGCTTCCGCGACTCGCAAGGACGGGAGTTCGTCGACTACCACGCCGCCTTCGGCCCGCCGCTGCTCGGCCACAACGACCCCGACGTCGGCGCGGCCGTCGCCGAGGCCGGCCGTACGGTCGACCTGTGCGGCGTCGGCGTCACCACGGGTGAGGTCGAGCTGGCCGAGACGCTGGCCGAACTCGTGCCGAGCGTGGAGAAGGTGCTCCTGACCAGCACCGGCAGCGAGGCCACCTTCCACGCCCTGCGCGTGGCCAGGGCCGCGACCGGCCGCCGGCTCGTGGTGAAGTTCCAGGGTTGCTACCACGGCTGGCACGACGCGGTCAGCCTCAACGTGATCTCCACGCCGGAGAAGGTCGGCACGCACGACCCGATCTCGACCGGCATCCTGCCCGAGGTGCTCCAGGCCACGCTGGTCCTGCCGTTCAACGACGCGGAGGCCGTCCGCCGGGCGTTCGCCGAGCACGGCGACGACATCGCCGCCGTCATCCTGGAGCCGGTGCCGCACAACGTCGGCTGCCTGCTGCCCGAGCAGGAGTTCCTCCAGACGCTGCGCGCCGAGTGCACCAGGTCGGGGAGCGTGCTGATCTTCGACGAGGTCATCACCGGCTTCCGTCACCACCTGGGCGGCTGGCAGGCGATCTCCGGCATCACCCCCGACCTCACCACCATGGGCAAGGCGATCGCGAACGGCTACCCGGTGGGCGCGCTCGGAGGCCGCGCCGATCTCATGGAGCTGTTCAGCTCGCGGCCCGGCGGCCCCGCCTTCTTCGCCGGCACCTACAACGGCCACCCGGCCGTCGTGGCGGCCGCCCTGGCCACGCTGCGCAAGCTGCGCGAGCAGCCGGTGCACGAGCACGTCTTCCGCCTCGGCGAGCGGATCAGGACCGGGCTGGCCGAGGTCTTCGCCTCGCTGGACCTCCCGGCGCTGGTCAGCGGTTACGGCTCGGTCTTCGTCGGATATTTCATGACCGGACCCGCCCGCACCTACGACGACCTGCTGCGCAATGATGCCAACATGTTCATCGGGTACCGCCGCCGCCTGCTGGAGCACGGCATCTTCGAGCTGCCGCTGAACCTCAAGCGCAGCCACGTCTCCTACGCCCACACCGACGCCGACGTCGACCACCTGCTCGAAGCGGCCGCCGCCGCGGCCACCCTGGCCCGCGGCGACGTGCTCGACCTCACCGACGCCAGCACGATGGGCGGAGCCGATGCTCACCGTTGACACCAGGCGCCCGGTCGGGCCCGCCGGCCGGATCAGCCGCGTCGAGACCCTCTCGCTCGGCACCGCCTGGCGCGACTTCTCCTACGTGCGCGTCCACACCGACGAAGGTCTGAGCGGCATCGGCGAGATCACCCACCCCTACCGGGGCCGGGAGACCTGCTCGCTGACCGAGGCCATGGCGCAGCGCCACCTGATCGGCGCCGATCCCTTCGACGTCGAGGAGATCTGGCTGCGGATGTACCAGGGCGACTTCCTGCGCGGCGGCGACGTCGGCGGCATCGTCGTCTCCGGCGTCGACCAGGCGCTCTACGACATCATGGGCAAGGCGCTGGGCGTGCCCGCCTACCGGCTGACCGGCGGTGCCTGCCGCGACTCGGTGCGCGTCTACGCCAACGGCTGGTACACCGGCGAGCGCGACCCGCAGGTGTTCGCGGCCAAGGCCAAGGAGGTCGCCGCCCGCGGCTACACCGGGCTGAAGTTCGACCCGTTCGGGGCCGGGCTGGGCGAGCTGTCCCGGGCCGAGCTGCGGCTCTCGGTCGACATCGTCGCGGCCGTCCGCGAGGCCGTGCCGGACCTCGACCTCTTCGTCGAGGGGCACGCCCGCTTCGCGATGCCGACCGCCGTCCGGCTGGTGCGCGAGCTGGAGCCGTTCGACCTCGGCTGGTTCGAGGAGCCGCTGCCCTGGACGCACATCGAGCGCTACGCCGAACTGCGCGCCCGCGCCGCCATGCCCATCTCCGGCGGCGAGCACTTCCACAACCGCTACGAGTACGCCCGGCTGTTCGCCACCGGCGCGGTCGACATCATCCAGCCCGACCTGTCGATGGCCGGCGGGTTCACCGAGATCAGGAAGCTCGCCGCGCAGGCCGACGTGCACGCCATGCTGGTCGCCCCGCACAACTCCAACTCCCCGCTGTGCACCACGGCCTCCGTGCACGCCGTGCTCGGCATGCCCAACCTGCTCGTCCTGGAGACGTTCGACGGCATGCTGGAGCCGTACGTCTTCGACGCGCTGAAGGGCGCCCTGCCCGTGGTCGACGGCCACATCGGGCTGCCGGAGCGGCCGGGGCTCGGCGTCGAGCTGGCCGACGAGGTCTTCGCCGAGCACCCGCCCTCCCACCGGTTCTGGAACATGTTCAAGGAGGGCTGGGAGAAGCGTGATCGTTGACGTCCACTCCCATCTGTTCACCTGCCCGGACGACGTCGGCGACCCGTTCGCGGCCGAGTCCGCCCGCGCGCACGGCGGTCACGTCGACCTGACCGTGCGCTGGGCGGACTACGCCGCCACCTCGCCCCCCGGCACCCGTACCGTTGTGGTGGGCGGCAAGGCCAGGCGCTCGGGCCTGTGGGTGGACGACGCCGCCGTGGCCGCCTACGCGGCCGAGCACCCCGACCGGCTCATCGGCTACCTGTCGCTGGACCCCACCCAGCCCGGTTGGCGCGACGAGCTGGAGCACGGCCACCGCGACCTGGGGCTGCGCGGCATCAAGCTCATGCCGATGTACGCCGGCTTCGACCCGGCCGCCCCCGAGCTGGACGACCTGTACGCCTACGCCGCCCGCCACGGCTTGCCGCTGCTCGTGCACACCGGGACCACGTTCGTCTCGGCCGCCCCCCTGCGGTACGCCCTGCCGGTGCACCTGGACGAGGTCGCCATCAGGCATCCGGAGCTGCGCATGGTCCTGGCCCACCTCGGCCACCCGTACGAGGGCGAGTGCATCGCGGTGATCCGCAAGCACCGCCACGTCTACGCCGACGTCTCGGCCCTGCACTACCGGCCCTTCCAGCTCTGGCACAGCCTGCGCCTGGCCCAGGACTACGGCGTGTGGGCCAAGCTCCTGTTCGGCAGCGACTACCCCTTCACCACGGTGGACGCCTCGGTGGAGGGGCTGCGGGCCGTCGGCGCGGTCCCCGGCATCCCCGGGCTGCCGCCCCTGGACGGTGAGGAGATCGAGAAGCTCATCCACCGCCCGTCGCTCGACCTGCTGGGGCTGTCATGACCGAACTGGCCGTGGTCACCGGGGCCGCCAGGGGCCTCGGCCAGGCCATCGCCGCGCGCCTGACGGCCGACGGCTACCGGGTGGTCACCGTCGACCGGCCGGGCGCGGGCTGCGCGTACGGCTTCGACCTGGCCGACACCGAGGGCCTGGCCGGGCTCGCCGACGACGTCCGGCGCGACCACGGGCCGATCCACGTCCTGGTCAACAACGCCGGGGTGGCTCGCCTTGAGCACTTCAACGAGATCACCGTGGCCGGCTGGCAGGCCGTCATGCGGGTCAACTGCGACGCGCCGTTCTTCCTGTCCCAGCGGGTGGCCGAGCACATGATCGCCGACGGCGTGCGGGGCCGGATCGTCTCCGTCTCCTCCAAGAACGGCCTCATGGCCGAAGCCGGCCTGGCCCACTACAACGCCTCCAAGGGCGCCCTGGAACTGATCACCCGTTCGCTCGCCGCCGAGCTGGGAGCCCACGGCATCACCGTCAACGCCGTCGCGCCCGGCATGATCGCCACCCCGATCGACGGCGACTTCCCCTTCGACCGCGAGGCCTTCGAGGCGGCGTGGGAGGAGCGCATCCCGCTGCGGGGCGGGTACGGCAGGCCGGACGACGTGGCCGGCGCGGTCGCCTACCTGGCTTCGGAGGCGGCCCGCTACGTCACCGGCTCCACCCTGGTCGTGGACGGCGGGGTGCTGGCCGACCAGATGCCGCGGCTGAGGTTCATGCCGCCGTACCGGAACTCGCTGCGACCCGGTTCCTGAATCCCGCGTCCGACCTGCGGCGCCCGGCCCGGTAATCGGCCCGGCGCCCCCGCCTTAGAGGGCTGCACCAAAACCACAGGCGGGAATCAACACCTCGGGACCCCAAGCCAAGAGGATAACAAAA
>NZ_JBEYTJ010000012.1:247732-260045 GCF_040642995.1 Nonomuraea sp. NPDC047529
CGGGGCTCGCGCGGCCGACGCGGGGGCGCATCACCGACCGTCCCGGCGTCGTGGGGGGCGCCCCCCCCCCCCGACCCCCCGCCCCCCGGGCACCGCCCCCCCGCGCCCCCCCGGGCGCCCCGCGCGGGTTCATCGGCCGGGCGCCGCTGCGTTTCAGGGCTGCTCGAACACCTCTGTCGCGAATCAGCACGTCGGAGCCCCTTGCCTTCTGGATACCATAGGGGGGTATAGTGTTCTCAACGGCAACGAGCCGAGGGAGGGCTGGACATGGCTGGACGCAGTAACAAGCAGGACCAAGGGATGCGGTTGCGCCGGATCGAAGGGCAGGTCCGCGGCCTGCAGCGGATGGTCGAGGACGACAAGTACTGCATCGACATCCTGACCCAGGTGTCGGCCGCGACCAGCGCCCTGAAGTCGTTCTCCCTGTCGCTGCTTGAGGAGCACCTGGCCCATTGCGTCGCCGAGGCCACCCTGAAGGGCGGTCCCGAGGCCGACGCGAAGGTCAAGGAAGCCTCCGACGCCATCGCCAGACTTGTTCGTTCCTGACCGGATTGAAGGAGAGACCGATATGAGCACCACCACCTACACCGTCAAGGGCATGACCTGCGGCCACTGCGTCAGCTCGGTCAAGGAGGAGGTCGGCGAGGTGGCCGGGGTGACCGGCGTCCAGGTCGACCTGGCCTCCGGCCTGCTGACCGTCGAGAGTGACAGCCCGATCGACGCGGCGCACATCATCGCCGCCGTCGAGGAGGCCGGGTACGAAGTGGCGAATCAGTCGTGAACACCGCAGCCAAGCTCGGCTCCTACGCCCTGGGGCTGGCCGTCGTCTTCGGCGGCGCCCTGGGCGCCGGCAAGGCCGTGGGGCCGGTCGGGGCCGCACCCGCCACCGCCCACAGCGCCATGGCGGACACCGCGGAGAGCGCGGGTCACGACCAGCACGCAGCCCAGCAGACGACGAACGATACCCCCGGGGGGCTCCAAGTGTCAGAGAACGGTTACACCCTCAACCCGCTCACCGCGACGATCAAGCCCGGTGAGGCCACCGACTTCAGCTTCTCCGTGACCGGCCCTGACGGCCGGGCGGTCACCGACTACCAGGTCCAGCACGACAAGAAGCTGCACTTCATCGTGGTCTCCCGCGACCTGGGCAGTTTCCAGCACGTCCATCCGGAGATGGCGGCCGACGGGGTCTGGTCGGTCAAGGTCACCTTCCCCGAGGCGGGCGGCTACCGCGCCTTCGCCGACTTCGCGCCGACCGGCGGCGAGCCCCTGACGCTGGGCGCCGACCTGGCCGTGGGGGGCGACTACGCGCCCAAGCCGCTGCCGGAGGCGAGCCGTACGTCCAAGGTCGACGGCTATGACGTCACCCTCGAAGGCGACCTGACGCCGGGCCAGGCGAGCAAGCTCACCCTCAAGGTCAGCAAGGACGGCAAGCCGGTCACCGACCTGCAGCCCTACCTCGGCGCCTTCGGCCACCTGGTGGCCCTCCGCGCCCGCGACCTCGCCTACCTGCACGTCCACCCCGACGGCGAGCCCGGCGACGGCAGGACGAAGCCCGGCCCCGAGATCGTCTTCTACGCCCAGGTGCCGAGCGGCGGCGACTACCGCCTGTTCCTGGACTTCCAGCACGAGGGCGAGGTCCGCACCGCCGACTTCACCCTCGCCGCCGGGCCGGCGGCCGCCACGTCCGCCGCGCCGGCGACGCCCGGCGGGCACGGCAACCACAGCCACTGATCGAGCCACGGAGAAAGGGGAATGGTGATGTCTGCTGTCACCGATGACCGGCAGAACGCGGTCGAACTCTCGATCGGCGGCATGACCTGCGCCTCGTGCGCCAACCGCATCGAGCGCAAGCTCAACAAGATGGACGGCGTGACCGCCACGGTCAACTACGCCACCGAGAAGGCGAAGGTCACCTTCCCCGAAGGCGTCGATCCGCAGCAGCTGATCGCCCAGGTGGAGGCGGCCGGCTACACCGCCGCCCTGCCCGCGCCGCCCAGGACCGAGGGCGAGCCGGGCGAGCAGGAGCCGGAGGACGAGCTGCGGCCGCTGCGCAGCCGGTTGATCACTTCGGTGGTGCTGGCCGTGCCGGTGATCGCGATGGCGATGATCCCGCCGTTGCAGTTCACGAACTGGCAGTGGATGTCGCTGGTGCTGGCCGCGCCGGTCGTGGTCTACGCCGGTTGGCCCTTCCACAAGGCCGCCTGGACGAACCTGCGCCACGGCGCGGCCACCATGGACACGCTGATCTCCGTCGGCACCATCGCCGCGCTCGGCTGGTCGTTGTGGGCGCTGTTCTTCGGCAGCGCGGGCACCCCGGGAATGACCCATCCCTTCGCGTTCACGATCGAGCGCACCGACGGGTCGGGCAACATCTACCTGGAGGCCGCGGCGGGGGTCACCGCGTTCATCCTGGCCGGCCGCTACTTCGAGGCCCGCTCCAAGCGGCGGGCGGGGGCCGCGCTGCGCGCCCTGCTGGAGCTCGGCGCCAAGGACGTCGCCGTGCTGCGCGACGGCGTGGAGACCCGCATCCCCAGCGACCGGCTGGCCGTGGGCGACCGGTTCGTGGTGCGGCCGGGTGAGAAGATCGCCACCGACGGCGTGATCGAGGAGGGCACCTCCGCGGTGGACGCCTCGATGCTGACCGGCGAGTCCGTGCCCGTCGAGGTGCGGCCCGGCGACGCGGTCACCGGCGCGACGGTCAACGCGGGCGGCCGGCTGGTCGTGCGGGCCACCCGGGTCGGCGCGGACACCCAGCTCGCGCAGATGGCCAAGCTGGTGGAGGACGCCCAGACGGGCAAGGCCCAGGTGCAACGCCTGGCCGACCGCGTCTCCGGCATCTTCGTCCCGATCGTGATCGCGCTGGCCCTCGGCACCTTGGGCTTCTGGCTCGGCACCGGCGACGGCGTCGGCGCGGCCTTCACCGCCGCGGTCGCCGTGCTGATCATCGCCTGCCCGTGCGCGCTCGGCCTGGCCACGCCGACGGCGCTGCTGGTCGGCACCGGCAGGGGCGCCCAGCTCGGCATCCTGATCAAGGGCCCCGAGGTGCTGGAGTCCACCCGCCGCATCGACACGGTGGTGCTGGACAAGACCGGCACCGTGACCGAGGGCCGGATGACGCTCACCGGCGTGCACCTGGCCGAGGGCGAGGACGAGGCCGAGGTGCTGCGCCTGGCGGGCGCCCTGGAGCACGCCTCCGAGCACCCGATCGCCCAGGCCGTCGCCAAGGGCGCCGCCGCCCGCGTCGGCGACCTGCCCACCCCCGAGGACTTCGCGAACGTCGAGGGCCTCGGCGTCCAGGGCATCGTGGACGGCCACGCGGTCCTGGTCGGTCGCCCGAGGCTGCTGGAGGAGTGGTCGCAGCACCTGTCACCCGACCTGGAACGTGCTCTGCACGCCGCCCAGGCCGGCGGCAGGACCGCCGTGGCGGTCGGCTGGGACGGCAGGGCCCGCGCGGTGCTGGTCGTCGCCGACGTGATCAAGCCCACCAGCAAGGAGGCCATCAGCCAGCTCCGGGCGCTCGGGCTCACGCCTGTCCTGCTGACCGGCGACAACGAGGCCGTGGCCAGGACCGTGGCCGCCGAGGTCGGCATCGACGAGGTGATCGCCGAGGTGCTGCCCGCCGACAAGGTCGACGTCGTCAAGGAGCTCCAGGGCGAGGGCAAGGTCGTGGCGATGGTCGGCGACGGCGTCAACGACGCGGCCGCGCTCGCCCAGGCCGACCTGGGCCTGGCCATGGGCACCGGCACGGACGCCGCGATCGAGGCCTCCGACCTGACCCTGGTCCGCGGCGACCTGCGGGTGGCGGCCGACGCGATCAGGCTGTCGCGCCGGACGCTCGGCACGATCAAGGGCAACCTGTTCTGGGCCTTCGCCTACAACGTGGCCGCCCTGCCGCTGGCCGCGCTCGGCCTGCTCAACCCGATGATCGCGGGGGCCGCGATGGCCTTCTCCAGCGTCTTCGTGGTGAGCAACAGCCTGCGGCTGCGCCGCTTCAAGTGAACACCCCAGGAAAGGGCTCCGGGCACCCCGCCCGGAGCCCTTTCCGCGTTCGCGCACCCGGCCCCGCCGCCGGGGAGTGGAACGGTCCGGCCTAGGCTCTGATCATCTGCACAGGAAGGACCCCGGTTGACCACAAACCCGGACGACATCCTCACCACGTTCACCACCGAGGAACTGCGCCGGCGGCACAGCGTCAAGTGGCGCGAGTTCCCTCCCGACGTCCTTCCCCTGCGCATCGCCGAGATGGACACCCCGCTCGCCGAGCCCGTCGCCGAGGCGCTGACGTCGGCCGTCCGCCGCGGCGACACCGGTTACGCGCGGGCCGGAGGTCTGCCCGAGGCGTTCGCGGGCTTCGCCGCGCAACGGTACGGGTGGCACCCCGACCCCGCCGGGGCACGCGTGCTCCCGGACATCATGTCGGGCGTCGTGGAGATCCTCCGGATCATCACCGGACCCGGTGACCGCGTCGTCGTCAACACCCCCGGCCACCCGCTCTTCTTCACCTGGCTCGAACACATCGGCCGCCAGGTGGTCCGCAACCCGCTGGCCGCCGGGCCCGACGGCCACCGCCTCGACCTGGACCGGCTGGAGCGCGACTTCGCCGCGGGCGCGCGGGCGTATCTGCTGTGCAACCCGCACAACCCCACCGGCCTGGTCCTCACCCGTGAGGAGCTGACCAGGGTCGCCGCGCTGGCCGACCGCCATGACGTGCGCGTCGTCACGGACGAGGTCCTGGCCCCCCTCACCTACGCCGGCCACCGGCACATCCCGTTCGCGTCCCTGGACAGCCCGGCGGCGGCCCGTTCCGTCGCCTTCGTCTCGGCGTCCAAGGCGTGGAACATCGCCGGGCTCAAGGCCGCGCTGGCCGTCCCCGGGCCGGACGCCCGCGCCGACGTCGCGGCGATCCGCGAGGAGGTCGGCGAGGGCGCCGGACTGTTCGGGGTGCTCGCCTCCGAGGCCGCCTTCACGCACGGCGTCCCCTGGCTCGATCAGCTGATCACCGCCCTCGACGGCAACCGGCACCTGCTGGCCGGACGCCTGGCCGACCTCCTGCCCGCCGTCGCCTATCACCCGCCGCAGGCGGGCTATGCCGCCTGGCTCGACTGCCGCCCGCTGGACCTGGGCGACGATCCCGCCCAGGTGTTCCTCCAGCAGGGCAGGGTCGGCCTGTCGGCAGGGCTGAGGTTCGGCCCGGACAGCGGCGGGTTCGTCCGGCTGAACTTCGCCACCTCGCCGGCCCGGGTCGGCGAGGGCGTCGAACGGATGGCCGCCGCCGTCGGTCAGGGGCGGACCGCGCCGAGCAGCCGGGCGCGCCAGTAGTCGTCGAGGTCGACCACCTTGACGACGTCCCCGGTCTGGGGCGCGTGGACCATCTTGCCGTTGCCGGCGTACATGCCCATGTGTCCCAGCCCCTTGCTGAAGAGCAGGTCGCCGGGCTGCAACGCGTCGAGCGTGACGCGCCTGGCCGCGCCCCACGACCACTGCGTCCAGGTCGTGCGGGGCAGCGCGACCCCCGCCGTGCGCCAGGCGGCCTGGGTGAGGCCGGAGCAGTCGTAGGAGCCGGGGCCCGTGCCGCCGAACCGGTACGGCTTGCCGACCTGGGCGAAGGCGAACTGCAACGCCGCACGGGCGCTTCCGGAGGCCGGGCCGGTGTACCTGATCCCCGTACTGTTGGGATCGCCGCTGCGGAAGGCGTTGAGCTTGCGCAGGAGCTTGGTCTGTTCCGCCACCATCTTCTCGGCCTTGGCCTTCTCCGAGCGGAACTTGTCGCGCGCCGTGTCCGCCTCGGCGAGGACGGTCTTGGCCTGGTCGCGCCGGTCACGCAGGTCCTTGGTGGTCGCCGCGAAGGCGGCCAGCTTCGCCGCTCTGGCCTGGGAGATCTGTTCGAGGGAGGCCATGCCGCTCAGCACCGTCTCGGGGCTGCCCTCGGCGACGAGTCGGCCCCAGCTGGTGATCGGGCCGGACTGGTAGTCGCTGACCGCCGTCGTGACGAGATCCTTGCGTAACTGGTCGGCCTGGGCGTTCTTGCGTTCGACCTCGGCGTTGAGCGCGTCGAACTTCCGCTTCGCCGTCTTGTACGCCTCGGACGCCTGGTTGTACCGCTCGACCACCTCGTCCGCCCGCTCGTTCAGCTTCACCAGCTTGGCCTTGGCCTTGGCGGGGGACGGATCGGCGAAGGCGACATCCGGGACGGAGAGCGCCCCGACCGCCGCCAGTGTCACGGCCACTGCCGCTCGCGCGAGCCTCGTCGCCACGACCACTACGATGCCTCCTCGTATGTCTCCATGCCTGAGGCGGAATAGTACAGAAAGTCTTCCTGAGTGTGGGCCTTTCGGGCGTACTACCCGGCGTAACAGACGGCCGTTCCGGCTCGTCTGGAGATACGCACGCGGCGTCGAGCGCGTTCACCGGCACGCGGAAACGCCCGGCTCCCATGGGAGCCGGGCGTTTCCGACGGCCTCAGCGGGCCGCGCGATGCCCGGCGGCGCGGCGGGCGTCGGCCAGCGGCTTCGACGGGATGATCAGCGTGGGCCGCGAGGTGGCGTGCATGACGTGGGTGGACGTGCTGCCCGACAGCAGCGCGCGCAGCCCCTGCCGGCCCCGGGAGCCCAGGACGATCAGCGAGGCGTCGATCTCCTCGGCGACGGCGACGATGGTGGCGGCGACCACCTCCTCCGGGACCGAGGCGACCCGCGGCTCGGCCTTCAGCCCGAGGGTGCGAGCCAGGTCGGCGCCCTCGGCGGCCAGCCGCTCGGAGGCGTCCAGGGTCTTGGCGTCGATGTCCCGCAGATCTTCAAGGGCGGGATGCCCTTCGAGGTGGGCGGCGAGGCTCTCCAGAGGTTGACGGGCGTAGAGCACCACCGCGGAGGCGCCGGGGAACAGCCGGGCGGCCTCCTCGACGGCGTGGCGGGCGTCGGACGAGCCGTCGTAGGCGATGAGGATGGACATGGGATCTCCTTCGGAGCTGTGGGCGTCGAGGTCAGCCGCGGGCGGCGGCAGGGGTCTCGTCGGCGGCCTCGGTGTGCACGGCGCCCCGCGAGCGCAGCGTCAGCGCGGCGATCAGCGCGCCGGCCACCGCGATCCCGGCGGCTCCCACGAAGGCCGAGGAGAAGCCGTCGGTCAGCGCGGGCAGGTTCCCCAGCTGGGCGGCGCCGTTCGCGGCGGCGACGGCCGTCATGGCGGCCAGTCCGAGCGCCGAGCCGACCTGGTAGCTGGTGTTGACGATGCCGGAGGCGAGGCCGCCCTCCTCGGGACGGGCGGAGGAGATCGCGGTGCCGAGGGAGGGGATGAAGGCCAGCGACATGCCGAGCGCGGCCACGAGGCTGGCGGGCAGGACGTCCACCGCGAAGCTGCCTTCGGGGCTGATCAGCGACAGCCAGCCCATGCCGACGGCGAGCAGGACGAGGCCGGCCACCGTGACGGCCTTCGGGCCGAACCGGTTGATGGCGCGCGGCGCCAGGACGATCATGCCGAGCATGATGAGGACGGTCATCGGCACCAGGGCGGCGCCGCTGGGGAAGGCGCTGTAGCCGAGCACCTGCTGCAGGTAGAGGTTGAGGAAGAACCACATCGGGATCCAGGCCCCGCCGAGCAGGAGCTGGGTCAGGTTGGCGGCGGCGAGGTTCGGCGTACGGAAGATCGACAGCCTCATCAGCGGCTCGCGGCGGCGGGCCTGGATGGCGAGGAAGGCGATGAGCAGCACCACGGCCGCGGCCAGCACGCCCCAGGTCTCGCCGGAGCCCCAGCCGACCTCGGGCGCCCGGACGATGGCGTACACGGCGGCGCCGAGCCCGGCGGTGACGAACAGCGCGCCGAAGACGTCGATGGACCCGCGCTGGGACTGGCCGGCCGGCATCAGGGGGCGGGTGGCCAGCAGCGCGACCAGGGCGATCGGGATGTTGATGTAGAAGACCCAGGGCCAGCTCAGGTACTCGGTGATGACGCCGCCGAGGAACACGCCCGCGGTGCCGCCCGCCGGGGCGGCCGCGCCGTAGAGGGCGAGGGCCTTGGTGAGCTCCTTGGGGTCGTGGCCGAACAGCATCATCAGCAGGGTGAGCGCGGACGGGGCGATCAGGGCCGCGCCGACGCCCTGGACGGCACGTCCGGTGAGCTCGACCCACACCTCGGGGGCGATGCCGGCCACGAGCGAGCCGGCGAGCAGGATCAGCCAGCCGGCGCCGAACAGCTTGCGTGCGCCGAACAGGTCGGAGAGCCGGCCGCCGAGCAGCAGGAGCCCGCCGAAGGCGACGACGTAGGCGTTGAAGACCCACGACAGGTTCTCCTGCGAGAAGCCGAGGTCTTCCTGGATGCGGGGAAGGGCCACGCCGATGATCGACGTGTCCATGATGACGATGAACTGGGCCGTGGCGATCAGGGCCAGGGCGGTCCATCGCCGGGGGGATGGTGTGGACATGAGCATTCTCCAGCGTTACGCCGTACCCCGGTGGGGGATGCGGGTGGTTTCTCGGTTCAGCTGTATACCTGTAGGGGGTATCTGGCGATGAACATACATACACCGGGGGGGTATCTGTCAAGTCCACGTGGGCGGTTGTTCGGAGATTCGGTGCGGCGCGCGGATCGGGGCGGCGCTTCAGGGTGGCCGCCGCCGGCCCGCCGTCCATGTCCCGAGCAGGTGCGGACGACGGGCGGGGCGGCTCATCGCCTGCCCGGGGCGGGTCTTCTCAGTGGCCCTGGTGGTACTGGTGGATCACCGCGTGACCCTTGCCGCGGGAGATCAGCCACTTGTTCACCGGCGTGGTCAGCAGGAAGGCCACGAGCAGCGACCCGGCCAGGGCCGCCCAGAACAGCCAGTCGGCCAGCCCGGCGTCCATGGCGCCCGGCACGGTCACCATCACGGTGTTGTCCAGCACCTCCATCAGCGCGATCGAGATGGTGTCGGCGGCCAGTGCCACCTTCAGCGCCGACCTGAAGTCCAGCCCGGCGCGCAGCACGCCGCGCATGGTCAGCGCGTAGCCGAACAGGAACGCCAGCGCCACCGACAGGATCACGGTGGCGAGGTTGGACAGGCCGGCCGCGGTGCCGATCACCATGCCGAGCACCTCGCCGATCGCGCACCCGGTCAGGCAGTGCAGGGTCGCCTGCGCGGCCGTGGCCCAGGTGGCGGCGGGCGGGTGGTGGTGATGTCCGCTATGGTCCATGATGTGGCTCCAGGGGGTAGGGGTATGGGGTATGCGTCAAGAGCGAACCTCCTGGTGGAGGAAGAAGGGAAATAGGGGATGATTTCGCCCGATTCGTAACTCTACTATCGTGAATAGTAGAACTTCGTTCAAGGGTTCTTCGGTGTGGCACGGTAGTCCGAGGTCCGCGGGATGTGGTCGCGGCGCTTCAGGGCGCGGCCGGGCGGCCGGACGCGCTCGGGTGGCGTCGGCTACTAGATGTGGTCGTAGGTCAGAGCGAGAACAGCGAGTGGCAGTGATGGGCCAGGAACGAGCCGACCCCCGGCGCCAGCGCGACCACTCCAGGCCCGCCGAGCAGCGCGCTGACCAGGAGCCGCCCGGTCAGCCGTTCACGGCGGCGGAGCGGCTGCTCCGGGCCGAGCAGCCGGCGTACGCGGGTGAGCGCCGTCTCGCCGCCGGCCCCGAGCGTGAACGCGGGCGCGCGCCCGGTGGCCAGGCTCACCAGCGCCGCGGCGATCTGCACGCGCGGGTGGCGGCGGGCGGCGACGTCGTCGGCGAGCAGCTCGACCAGCCGGGCGATCTCGGTCCTGGCCCGCTCGAACAGCGGCACCCGGGGGAACGCCCGGACCAGGGCCTCGGCCCCGGCGAGCACCAGATGATGACGGCCGCGCAGGTGCGCCCGCTCGTGCTCCAGCACGGCGGCGATCTGCTCCGGGGTCAGGGCCCGCAGCGCGCTCGTGGTGATCACCGTCTGCGCGCGCCGGCCCGGCACGCAGTACGCCAGCCGCTCGTCATAATCGATCACCACCGCGCCCAGCTCGGCGTCGCGCCGCCCGAGAAGCCGCAGCATGGCGGCGTGCCGGCGACGCTCGACGGAGGCCCGCACCAGGACGACCCCGCCGCAGCAGACCACCCTCGCCACCACCGCGGCGGCCGCCGGAATGGCCGCCGACCCGACCCGGGTCACGCCCGAACCGTCGCCCAGCATGCCGGCGCAGACCTCGAACAGCCCCGCCAGCCCGTGCCCCACGACCTCGGCCGGCACGGCGAAGGCCAGCGCGGCCAGGACGGCCGAGGCGACCACCGACGCCGCGCCCGCCTGCCACAGCGCGATCGCCAGCCGGGGCGCGCGGTCGGCCCACTTGGCGGCCCGCCGCCCCAGCGCGGGCAGCCAGACGGCCGCCACCACGGTGTAGCAGGCCAGGACGGCGGCGGCGATCATGCGGGGCGGCCCCGGTGCGGGTAGACCTGCAGGGCCGCCTCCAGGGCCTGCGCCTCTTCGGGGGTGAGCCGTTCGAGGAAGTGCACGAGCGTGGCGGCCTGGTTGCCGCTGCCCGCGAGCGCGCGGCGCATCACGTCGGCGGTGTAGGCCTCCTTGGAGGCGACCGGTTCGTAGACGTAGGCGCGGCCGACGGCCTCGCGCCGGAGCATGCCCTTGGTGTGCAGCTTGTCCATCACGGTCATCACCGTGGTGTAGGCGATGGTCCGCCGCTGCCTGAGGTCTTCGAAGACGTCGCGGACGGAGGCGGGGCGGCGCCTGGCCCACATCCAGTCCATGATCGTGGATTCGAGCTCCCCAAGGCCACGCATCATGCCGGTCATGCTACCCGCGGTCGTAGTCAGAGCGCCTCGCGCGCCGCGACGGATCGCTTGAGCCTGATCAGGTCCTTCGGCGCGTTGACGGCGACCGCGCCCACCAGCACGCCGTCGCGGGCGAAGGCCACGGCGAAGCGGTCCTCCTCCGGGCTGCCGGCGACGACGCGGGCCTCGTCGGCCAGGTGCGGCAGGCCGGCCGTCTGGATGCGGGCGCCGTGCACGTGGGTGGCGAAGTTGGGCACGTCCGCGAACGGCTGCGCCTGCTCGGGGCCCGCCAGGAGGTTTCGGGCGGCCACCGCGCCCTGCTCGTTGGCGTTGGACCAGTGCTCGACGCGGATCAGGGCGTCGTCGTACAGGCGGTGCGGCCAGCGGGCCACGTCGCCCGCCGCGACGACGTCGGCCGAACCGGCGGCGTACAGCGTCGGCTCGCACACGACGCCGTCGTCCACGGCCAGGCCGCTGCCCTCCAGCCATTCGGTGTTGGGCGTCACGCCCATGCCGCCGACGACCAGGTCGGCGAACAGCACGCGGCCGTCGGCGAGCCGCACCCGGCCGTCGGTCACGTCGGTGACGCGGGTGCCGGTGACAAGCTCGACGCCGTTGCGCTCGTGGTGCCCGGCCAGCCAGCGCGCCGCCTCCGCGCCGAGGCCCGCGTGCATCGGGTGCGGCCCGGAGTCGACCAGGGTGACCTTGCGGCCGAGCTGCCTGGCCGTGGACGCCACCTCGCCCCCGATGAACCCGCCCCCGATGACGAGCACGTGCTCGTGGCCGGAGTCCAGCTCGGCGCGCAGGGCCAGGGCGTCCTCGATGGTGCGCAGGGTGCGCACGCCGTCGAGCCGCCGGGGACGGGCGCCGCTGGCGATGACCAGGCCGTCGTAGCCGAGCTCGGTGCCGTCGTCGAGGACGACCGTGCGGTTCGCGGCGTCCAGGCGTACGGCCCGCCTGCCGCGCAGCCACTCCTCGCCGAGCTCCTCCGCGCCGGGGAGCGTGACGTCCTCGTCGCCGCGCAGGACGCTCTTGGACAGCGGCGGCCGGTTGTACGGCACGTGCGCCTCGGCGCCGACCAGCGTGAGCTCGCCGTCGAAGCCCTCGCGGCGCAGGGTCTGGACGGCCCGCAGCCCCGCCAGCGAGGCGCCGACAACAATGATCTTGCCAAGGATTCTCATGCGAGGCACCATACCGGTAGGGGGTATAGCCGAGGCAATGTGACGCGCGTCTCACATACCCCTCCTCCGTATGGCTTGCCTTTCGTGGTGATCGGGCGTACGTTCTCTTCGTCACATACCCGGCAGGGGTATTTACGAGAGGAGCGAGGCGATGAGCACGAAGACCTACACGGTGTCCGGGATGACCTGCGGTGGCTGCGCGGGCACCGTCAAGACCGAGATCGGCAAGGTCGCCGGGGTCTCCTCGGTCGACGTCGAGCTGGCCACGGGACAGGTGACCGTCACCTCGGCCGACGCCCTCGACGACGCCAGGATCAGGGACGTCGTCGAAGAGGCGGGCTACGAGCTGGTGGCCGGCTGAGCAGGCAGGACCACCGAAGCGGCGCCGGGAGCTGACCCGGCCCGCGGTGG